>JAKAMV010000641.1 GCA_021812735.1 Chloroflexota bacterium
CGGACAGTTGCTCGCCACGCTGATCGTGGCGACGGGCGCTCGGACGATCGTCGAGGTGGGGACGAGCAGCGGGTATTCGGCCCTCTACCTCGCCAGCGGCGCGCGCCAGACGGGCGGACGCGTGGTTACCTTCGACATCGATCCGGCGAAGGTCGAGCTGGCGGCACGGACGTTCGCGGCCGCTGGCGTCGATGACGTTGTCGAGCTCCGGCATGGCGACGGGCTCGCGGGGCTGGCCGCGTTCGCGGGCCGGGCGGACCTCGTCTTCATCGACGCCGAGAAGGGCGACTACCTAGGTGCGCTGGGCCCGGCGATCGAGGCGCTCCGACCGGGCGGTCTGCTGGTCGCAGACAACCTGACGTCGCACGAGGCCGATCTCGCCGGGTTCCGCGACGCGGCGCTTGGGGACGGGCGACTGGTGGGGCTGGTCGTGCCCATCGGGCGGGGCGAGCTCGTGGCGGCGCGGTTGTGAGCGCGGCCTTCGATCCGCGGCGGATCGTCGCCATGGGTGGCGGTGGCTTCAGCATGAACGACTCCTTCTCGCCCCTGGACGGGCTGGTCCTGTCAGTCGCGCGCGAGGCGGCGGCCCGGCGAGGCGCGCGCGACGCCTCCCGGCCCCGCGTCTGCTTCATCGGCACCGCGAGTGGCGACGCGGAGACTTATCTCGCCAGGTTCCACGCCGCCTGGGACGACGTGGCCGAGGCGAGCCAGCTGCTGCTGTTCAACCGCGAGGTGGAGGACATCGGCGAGTTCCTCGGGTCGCAGGATGCCGTCTACGTCGGCGGTGGGAACACGGCGAACATGCTCGCCATCTGGCGGGTCCACGGGGTCGACGAGGCGCTCCGGTCGGCGTGGCAGCGGGGCGTCGTGATGGCCGGCATCTCGGCCGGCTCGCTGTGCTGGTTCGAGGGCGGGACGACGGACTCGTTCGGGCCGAAGCTCGCACCCTATCGCGGCGGGCTTGGCATCCTGGCGGGCAGCAACAGCCCCCACTTCGACGGCGAGGAGCGGCGGCGCCCGCTCTACCACCGTCTCATCGCCGCCGGCGAGCTGCCCGACGGCCTGGCCGCCGATGACGGGGCCGCGCTCGTGTTCCATGGCACCACGCTGACTGAGTGCGTCAGCGAGCGCCAGGGCGCCGGCTGCTATCGGGTCACACGGACGGATGAGGGCGCGGCCGAAGTCGCGCTGCCGGTCCGCCAGCTGCCCTGATCGCCGCCGCCGTCTATGCTCGCGGCGCGCCGGGAACGGTTGGCTGCCGACGGGGCGGGGACCGCTGGGAAGCGGCGGGGCGACGCTCAGCCGAGCGGTCGCCACCCCTCGCCGCTCCACGCCGCCACCGCCCGCGCGGCGGCATCGCCCTCCGCGGCCCGCTGCCGATCAGCCGCCGCGAGCACCGTCTCGTCCCAGCCCGGCGGCACCAGCCGAGGCGCCAGATCGGCCAACGGCGCCAGCACGAACAGCCGGTGGTGCGCCTCCGGGTGCGGAACCGTCAGCGGCAGGGCGGCCTTCGCCGGGTTGGAGCTCCTGCCCGCCCGGGGCCGTTCCACGGAGATCGCGTTCCGCCCGAACACCAGCAGGTCGAGGTCCACCTCGCGCGGGCCCCACCGCTCCCGTGGCTGGCGCCCGAAGTCGCGCTCGATGCCCTTGAGCGCCACCAGCAGCTCGGACGCCGAGTCGGCCGGCGACGCTCCCGGCTTCACAAGAACGTCCAGCGCCACGACGGCGTTGCGGAACTCCGGCTGGTCGAGGACGCCGACCGGCGCCGTGGCGTAGAGCCGAGACACGCCCCGAAGCCGCAGCCCGGGCCGTCGAGCCAGGGCGCGGATGGCCTCGGCGAGGGTCGCAGCCGCATCGCCGACGTTCGCGCCAAGCCCGACGTACGCCCGCACCCGAGCCACCGTTCGCCACCTCCAGATCGGCCGATGGTCGGCCCACCGACGACCGAAACCGACGATACCCCCATCCCGCCGACGGGTCCGGCGGCGGCGCGGTCCGGCTAGCATCATGCGCGTGACGAGACACCAGCCATGAGCGGCATCCCCGGCTACCGCGTCGAGCGCCTGCCGGACCCCGAGGCGGTGGGCGAGGACGCGACCCTCGTCGAGGCGCTGCGCGACGAGATCCGTCGCGACGGCCCGATCACGTTCGCCCAGTTCATGAACCGCGCCCTGTACGAGCCGGGCCACGGCTACTACCGACGCGCGGAGCCCGGGCCGGGGCCGGCGGGCGACTTCATCACCGCTCCCGAGGCCCATCCGATCTTCGGTGCGGCGGTCGGGCGGCTCGTGGCCCAGGCGTGGGACGCGCTCGGGCGGCCCGGCCCGTTCAGGATCACGGAGCCGGGCGCCGGGACGGGCGCGTTGGCCACGGGCCTCCTCGGGGGCCTCCGTGACGACGCCAGCCCGATGCTCGACGCCCTCCGCTACCGCCCGCTCGAGGTGGAGCCCGCCCGCCTGGCGACCCTCCGAGCGCGCCTCGCCGCTGACCGTCTCGACGCCCACCTGGCGGACGACAGACTCCCGGACGAGCGGGTCGAAGCCGGCGCTGTCATCGTGAACGAGGTCCTCGACGCGCTCCCGGTCCACCGTGTCGTCGGCAGGCCGGAAGGGCTGCGCGAGCTGCTCGTCGGGCTCGATGGCACGGGACGGTTCGCGACCGTCGAGGCCGAGCCCACCACGCCGCGGCTCGCGGAGCGCCTCGTCCTCGAGGGGGTGGTGCTCGAGGCGGGCCAAGTCACCGAGATCTGCCTCGGCATCGACGCCTGGCTCGCGGGCGTCGCGAACCACCTCGAGCGCGGGGTCGTCGTCCTGATGGACTACGCCGCCGAGCCGGCCGCGCTCCACGGAGCCGCCCGCCCCACCGGCACGCTTCGCGCATTCGCGCGCCACGCCGTCGGCGCCGACCCGTTCCGGCACGTCGGCCGGCAGGACCTCACCGCCACCGTGGACCTCGCCGCGGTGCGGGCCGCCGCGGCCCGAGCCGACCTCGCGCCGCTCGGCGAGACCACCGCGGGCGAGCTCCTCGCCGCCGTCGGCGACGACCTGCCGAGCCGGTACCTCCGGCGCGAGGGCGCTTCGCTGCAGGACGCGCTGAGCCTCCGCTCGGCCCTGGCCCGACTCCTCGACCCGCGCGGCCTCGGCGGCTTCCGCGTGCTCGTCTTCGGCCGTGGCGTCCCGCCCGACACCCGCCTCGACGCCCTTCGCAGGATCGCGAAACCGTCCAGTGGCGCGCGCTGACGGCGTGGCCGCAATCGGCCTGCTGCTGGTGGGCATGGTCCTGCCGCGGATCTGAAAGGTCCGCTCGGCCCCGCCACGCTGGGCCCGAGGTCCTCTGCGGCCCAGCCTCCGCTGCTAGAATGGCTGCTGACTTGAGGGCGCGCATGCCGACGCGCGCCAAGGCAACTTCGCATCGCGCACGAGGGCCGGGACCCCGTTCCGGGATCGGCCCGCGTCCGACCTCGAGGACTTCGTGGACCAGCTCTGGGGCAATCTCTGGTACGTCGGGGGTTTCGCAGTCGCGGGCACGCTGTTCGTCTTCGGGACGATCGGGCTCGCCTGGCTGATCTCCCACCGGACGCGCGGCGACCAGCACAAGGGCTACCCATACGAGTCGGGCATCGACACGTTCGGCGACAGCCACGCCCGCTTCGGCATCTCGTTCTACATCTACGCCCTGATGTTCGTGGCCTTCGACGTCGAGATCGTGTTCATCTTCCTGTGGGCGCTGATCTTCCAGAGCCTGCTCCTGGCCGGCTTCGTGAGCATGCTGATCTTCGTGGCGATCCTGATGCTCGGACTGGCCTACGCGTGGCGCAAGGGAGTGCTCTCGTGGCGATGACCCCCGACGGCCCCGCCGAGGCGGCCACCCCCGCCGCCGAGGACCCGGTCTCCGGCGGCGACAGCGCTCTGGTCACGGCCCCGCCGGGCGATGTGAGCTCGCCGATCATCGTCCCCAATACGCTCTGGACGTCTGCCCGGCCGAACGCCTACGAGAGCACCGCGGCGCCGTTCACGCACCTGCGGGAGCTCGAGCACTCGGACCTCCTCCTGTCCGACACGGCGCGCTGGGGCCAGCTCGAGGTCATCCCCACCAAGGCCGACCTGATCATCGACCTCATCCGCATGAACAGCCTCTGGCCGCTCCTCTCGGGCCTCGCCTGCTGCGCGATCGAGATGATGTCCGCGGCCACGTCCAAGAACGACATGGACCGCTGGGGCATGTTCCCGTTCCGCGCCTCGCCCCGCCAGGCCGACGTGCTGATCGTTGCGGGCACGCTGACCACCAAGATGGCCGGACCGCTCGTCCGCCTGTGGGAGCAGATGCCCGAGCCCAAGTGGTGCGTGGCCATGGGCGACTGCACCTGCTCGGGCGGCCGCTACAAGCGCTCGTACTCCACCATCGAGGGCATCGATCGCGTGATGCCGGTTGACGTGTACGTCCCGGGCTGCCCGCCGCGCCCGGAGGGCCTCATCTACGGGATGATGAGACTCGGCCAGCTCGTGAAGGAGCGACGCGGCCACTGGCCCGACCACCCGATCGGCCCCACCGTGCCGCAGGACGTCTAGCGAATGGACCGAACGCTCAAGGCCCGTCTCGAGGCGAGGCTCGCCGACCGGCTGACCGGGCCCATCCGGCAGCGCCACGACCAGACCGAGATCCGGATCCGGCCCGCAGACCTGATCGACGTGATGCGCGTGCTCCACGACGATCCGCAGTTCGAGTTCATCATCCTGGCGGACCTCGCGGGCGTGGACACCGGCGACACGATGCAGGCTGTGTACCACCTGTGGTCCAACAAGACGCCCGATTGGCTGCGCGTCATCGCCGAGGGCCTGTCGCGCGACGACCCGCGCGTGCCGTCGCTGACCGGGCTGTGGCCCGGCGCCGAGTGGATGGAGCGCGAGGCCTACGACATGCTGGGCATCGTGTTCGAGGGCAACCGCGACCTGCGGCGCATCTACATGCCGCCCGACTACAAGAGCTTCCCGCTGCGCAAGGACTTCTACCTGCCCGATGACTCGGCGCGCGGGCCGGGCGGCGGCGTCCGGCACGTCGAGGAGCCCTACGCGCCACTGGCAGCGACCGAGCGCAGCATCCGTCGGACGGTGAAGCCCTGATGACCGCTCCCGCACAGCCCGGCCACCCGCACCCGTCTTTGGACGACCCGCGGATCATGCTCGACGGCCAGATCGGCCAGTACGAGCAGGTGCCGCCGTACCCGCCGCGCACCGAGCGCGAGGCCGAGTTCTACACGCTCGGCGACGGCGAGATGTTCCTCAACATGGGTCCCCAGCACCCGTCCACGCACGGCGTGCTGCGCGTGGTCCTCAAGATCAACGGTGAGCGGGTCGTGGACCTCGACCCCGTGTTGGGCTACCTGCACCGCGGCGTCGAGAAGCTGTGCGAGAACAGCGACTACCACCACATCATCAGCCAGATCGACCCGCTCGAGTACGTCAGCTCGCTGTTCATGGAGTGGGCGCCGGTCATGGCGTTCGAGCAGCTGATGGACGTCCAGGTGCCCCGGCGCGCGGAGTACATCCGGGTCCTGACCGGCGAGCTCCTGCGCATCGCGAGCCACGCCCTGTTCCAGGGCTGGATGGCGCTCGACCTCGGCGGCCTCACACCGATCCTGTACTCGTTCATCGAGCGCGACGAGATCGTCGAGATGCTGGCGGCGGTCACCGGCCAGCGGATGCTGTTCAACTACTTCCGCATCGGCGGCGTCAACGGCGACCTCAACCACGAGTTCATGTCCCGTCTGGGCGACTGGATGAGCCGGGCGGCGGTCCAGCACGAGGCCAACATCGGCCTGCTCAACGAGAACGAGATCTTCGTCCGCCGAATGCGCGACATCGGCCGCGTGGACCGCGACACCGCGCTGCGCATGGGCGTCACCGGGCCCAACATCCGGGCCGCCGGGATCCCGTTCGACGTGCGGCGCGCGCACCCGTACTCGGTCTACCCGGAGCTTGAGTTCAACGTCCCGGTCCGGGGCTCCAATGGCAGCGGCGACTCGCTCGACCGC
>JAKAMV010000642.1 GCA_021812735.1 Chloroflexota bacterium
TGGGACCCGTCGGACTTCGGCACCACGCTGATGCTCCCGTCCTCCTCGAGCACCACGAGGCGCGCCTCCTCGATTTTCTCGACGCCGTGGCTGCGGAGCGCGGCACCCAGATCCTCGTCGTCGAGCCCTTCGCGGTCGATCGCGGCCTGGTCCCAGACGCCATCCCTGGCCAGCACGGTCGGGTCGCTCTCGAACAGGCGCCGCACGGCACGAAGCCTGCGGCGCGCAGCTGCGACCAGGCCGTTGAGCGCGAAGATGGTCACCAGAATGACCAGGCCTCCGCCGACGCTGTTGTCGGGGCCGGTCATCGCCGGCTGGAGCGCGTTCGTCGCGAGCAGCAGGAGCGCGAGGTCGAAGATCGTGAACTGGCCCAGCTCGCGCTTGCCGGTCAGCCGGAGGATGACGATGAACGTGAGGTACACGAGCGCCGTGCGCAGCACGAGCTCGGGGATGCTGATACTTGGCAGGAGCATGGCTGGGCCCTACCGGCGGCTGGGCTGCCGGGTCAGCCGATGCCGTCTGATGGGTTGGCGCCTCGGCCGCTGCGCGCCTGGAGCTCGTCGATGAGGCGCAACGCATCGGCCTTCGAGAGGTTGTCCGGCACGGTTTCGCCAGCCTCCCGAGCCAGTGTGTGGAGGTAGGAGCGCTGCGGCCCGGTCATCGGCTCGTCGCCGGTGGTCCAGTCACCGGGGTCCTTGGTCGGGTTTGCGTTGGGTGGCGAGCCGCCCGCCGCGTCCGGCGTCCAGCGCGATCCCTGGTCCGTGGCGGGCCCTGGCAGGCGGCTGCCCGCGGATCGCCCGCTGCCGCGCCGCTCAGCGATCCGACGCTCCTGCTCCGGCCGCTCCACCAGCGCCGTCCGCAGGTCGCCGCCGGATCGGCGCTCCTGCCCCTGCCAGTCCGCTTTGCTGGCCATGCCGCACCTCCATGCTGGTTGCGCTAACCATTCGGGGCAGGCAGGGCAGGATCCCGTCCACCGGCCGGGCGTGGCGTCACAGATGCCTAGCAACAGCGGGCTGGGGAGCGTATGGGTGGGCCCGGAGCAGCCCCGGTCAGGCCCCGGTCTCGGGCTCGGCTTCGGCATCCGCCTCGTCGAGCCCGAGGAGCGCCTCGACATCGCCGCCATAGGGCGTGATCTCGTAAAGCCGCGGCCGCAGGCTGATCGCATGGCGGAGCGCTTCGGAGACCTGCGCGTCAGAGCGGTCGATGTCGCCCACCAGGAGCTTGACGGGCAGGATGTGGCCGAGATCCTCGGGGTGCGGGTCGCCCGGCAACTCGAAGTAGTACGGGCCGACCACGCGGCAGACGGAGATCCGCCCCTGTCGGGGCAGGTTCTGGGTCACCACGAGGTCGCCAACGCGCATTCCCGCGGACTCGGTCGCGAGCATTCGGTGCGCCCGCCAGGCCTGGAGCTCGGCCGCCGACAGCTCGGCCTTTGCCCGCCGCCGCTCGGCGATCCGCCGGAGGTCCTGCTCCTGCATCCACCCCCAACCCTGGCGCAGGCGCCCCGCCTTGACCTCGGCCCACATGAAGTCCGGGTTGTGCTGGCTGGTGCGCATGGCCCAGTAGCGGCGGCCGGGCTGCCCTGCCTGCCCCTGCGGCGCGGCCTGGCCCGCTTTCGCGGGCCGCTTTGCCGGCGGCCGCTTCACCCCGAGGCGAACGAACACCTCGTCGATGTCGTGGATGACCTCGCGCGACTCCGCGTCCTCGCGCCCGGCAAGGAGGGCCTCGACCGCCGCCTCGTGGCTGTCCTCGCGCTGCGCCAGCCGCTCGAGGGCTCGAACGGCAAAGCGCGAGTACTCCGGGTGGCCGATCCAGTCGGCCATGGGGGCGACCGCAGCCGGCCCTTCCGCGACCACCAGGTCGCGCAGGTCCATTCGGTTGAGCTTGTCCGCGGCACGGACCTTGGCGAGCAGGCGGTCTAGGCTGTTCAACGAGGCGAACCTCACGAGATCGATCGGCGCGGGACGGCGGCGGCGATCACCAAACGTCGGCGGCGATCACCAATAGGATCGCCCCGTTCGGCCGCGAGCGCTTGCCGATCCCGCGCGCCGCGTGATCGACACTCAATCGCATGGTTCGGGAAGCGCACCGCCGCGGGCGATCAGGCCACGGTGGTACCCGTGGGCCCGTCGCGGTCGAGGTGGAAGACCAGCTCCTCGCCGTCGATCTCGTCCATCTGGCTGCCCACCTGCTCGAAGCCGAAGGAGCGCACGACCGCGAGCGAGGCGACGTTGTCTGGCGCGACCGACGCCCGGAACCGGTGGATGCCCTGCGCCTCAGCCCAGCCCAGGAGCGCCCTGACGCATTCCGTGACGATTCCCTGGCGCCGGAACGCGGGCTCCACGCGATAGCCGATCTCGACCCGCCCCGTCTCGTCGGGCGGCGCGTGGAACCCGATCGTGCCGATGACCTCGCGCCGGCCGTCGGGGTGCGTCAGCACCATCGAGCGGCCGAGCCACGGCCGACTCGAGGGGTCCGCGGTCAGCATCGGGATCCGGTAGCCGAGGAAGCTGGCGAGGTCTTGCGCCATGTCAGCCGGCAGCGTCGCGTCGACCTCGCGCGAGGCCGTCGCGAGGTCTCCCGCGGCGAGCGCCCGCATGAAGGGGAGCGACATCGAGACCAGTTCGAGGCGCTCCGTGCGGATGGCGGGCGCGGGGCCGTCAGCGTCGGCGTCGGGGTCAGCGGTCGGGTGGGGCATCAGCCAAGCATGGCCGTCCGCGGGCGGCGGGCCCACGACGGGCTCACGCCGGCCCCACGAGCGACTTCCGGTAGCGGACCTCGGGGATCTCGCGTCCCGCGATGTCAAGCGTCTTCCTCGCGCCGTCCGGCCGCCACCCGCCGATCTCGTAGAACCGGCGCGCCCGGCGGTTCGCCTCGAGCACCCAGAGCAGCGCCTCGGTGAAGCCCATCTCGATCAGCAGCCGCTCGCCCTGGGCCATGAGGGCCCGCCCCACCCCGGTACCCCACGCGTCGGGGTGGACGTACAGCGAGCGGACCTCGCCCAGGCCTGGCAGGTCCTCGTCCCGGCTCGGGCTCACGGTCACCCCACCGAGCACGCGGTCGCCCTCGGTCGCGATCCACGTCCGGGGATCGGCCGGCCCGGTGGCCCCGAGTGTGTAGCGCGCGGCGCGGGCGACCACGTCCATCGTGTCGAGGAAGCCGTCCGGGACGATGCCGCGATAGGCCACCTGCCAGGCGCGGACGTGCATCGCCGCGATCGCCATGGCGTCGCTGGGTGCCGCGCGCCGAATGCGCCGTGTCGTCGTCTCGGCCATGGTCCGATTGTGGCAGGGGCGGCGTGCACCAGCGAGACCAGCTGGGCCCAGGAGATCCCGGTTCCGACCGATCTGGTGCGCGCGCACGGCTCGCAGATTCGGCTCGCAGATTCGCCTCGCGGTTTCCTTCGCCAGCTCAGAAGAGCCGGCGCCCGGGCGGCAGGAGGGCATCGGGGTCGCGCTCGGCGCGGGCCTCGGCATGACGCCCGCAGCCTGCTTCGAGGTCCCAGCCGATCTGCTCGAGCTCCTCGGCCCGACGGTGCTCGCTCCGTGCGATGACCCAGATGGCGACCCTCTCGGCGAGCCCCCGGCGGTGTCCCCTCGGGATGCGCGCTGCGCGCGTGGACGTTGCGGACATGTCGACCATCACCGGCCCTCCGACGCTGACCCTGGAGCGTGTGTTCTCAAAGTAAAGACTCTTCATATCGAACGAAACGGATGCTAGCCCGCACAAACCTTGATGTCAAGAGGTATGATGTAAAGAATCTTGACATGACACGTTATCGGACAGATACTTCGGGCCATGGACGCAGACGACGACGAACTGGACGCGATCGACGCCTCACTGGCGGCCTGGAAGCGCGAGATCCCGGACTTGGACCCGGTCACAGAGGGGATCGTCGAGCGCATCCAGAACCTCGCCAAGGCACTCGACCGGTCCATGGGGGAGACGCTGGCCGAGCACGGGCTCGACCATCGCTCGTATCACCTGCTGGGGAAGCTGCGTCGCTACGGTGCGCCCTATCAGCGGACGCCCGGGCAGCTGGCTGCGGACATGAACCTCTCGAGCGGCGCGATGACCAATCGCCTCGACCGCATGGAGCGCGCAGGCCTGATCCGCCGCCTGCCAGACCCAGCCGATCGACGCGGCATCCTCATCGAGCCCACCGAGCTCGGGCACGCCATGTGGGACCGGACGACCGGTACCCAGGCCCAGCGCGAGGCGAAGTTCGCGTCCGTCCTCGACCCGGCCGAGCGCGAGGAGCTCCACCGCCTCCTACGCCGCCTCATGCGCGCGTTCCCCAGCCGGTTCCACGGGCACCACGCCGAACACGACGGGCGCCACGCGGAACACGACGAGTCGATGGGCGAGGGGAGCCCGACGGCGGGCGGAGCCCTCGGCGACTGAACGAGGTCGGTCGCCGTATTGGCCCGGTTACGCGCGGTCGGCCTTCTCCGCCGCCGCGCGCAGGCAGGCCAGCACCCGCGGGTCGATCCAGCCCGGCGCGGCCGTCCGCTCCTCGAGGTTCTCGACGCCCATCCAGGCAAGCAGGCGCTCCTGCCAGGCCGCGTCCCAGCCCTCCGGGAGGGGCCTCGGCTCGCCCACGCTCGGGCGCTGCTCGTCGTCATCGGCGCCCGCACCGGCCTCGTCGGGCCACATGGGCGCGTAGACCGGCTCGCCCACCGTGGTCGGATCCCAGCCGAGGCGCCGGAGGCGCCCGCGCATCTCCGTTGCGAGGCTCCCGTCCAGCGGGACCAGCTCGTCCGGCGACGGCCGCTCGAGGTACAGGTGCGTGAGGTCGAGCAGTCGGGCGAGCTCGCCGATCGGGTCCTCGTGGTCGTCCACGCGGAGGTCGATCCAGCGGTCATTGCCGCCGCCGTACCCGCCGCGCTCGCGCACGATGAGCAGCGCGGCTGATTCCCGCCCGCGCCGGTCGCCGCCCTGCGCGTCCGCGGCCACGAGGCACGCCACCAGGAGCTCCGGGAAGGGGAGGCCCCCGCTCTCGAACGTCTCCGCCAGCGCGTCGACCACGGCCGCCCCCGCGAGGATGTTCCCCTGTGCTGCGTAGTTCGGGCCCGTGCGGCCCCCCGCCCAGGCGAAGCACGAACGGCCGGTGTAGCTGGCCGAACGCCCGCTCGCGTCCACGATGCCCAGCTGGCGCTGCCCTCGCAGCCCGTCTGACTCGGTGAGGCGCGCGACGGCCGCCTCGGCGTCTGCCCCGCCGGCGAGAAGCGCCAGGCCGTCCGGGCCATAGGCGACGTTGGCGAAGGACTGGGTCGCGATGGCGCCGACGCCCGCGCGCGCCCAGGGCACCACGGAACCGACAGCGAGGAACCGCGACTGGACCGCGACGCCGAGGTCGCCGGTCGCCGAATCGCGGGCGACGATCGAGTAGGTCACGGTGGCTCCTCCTCAGGCGGGCCTTGGTCGCCCCGGTGGCTGTCCGCCCACACGGCAGCCCTAGGTCCATCATCGGGCAGGCGGGCCAAGACCGCGACCTGGCACCGCTCCAAACCTGACGAAGCGCGGTTCGCGCAGCGCCGCACCTGAAACAAGACCGCAAGCCCACCCCGCCACCCGTTGTGGCCCCTGACCCCGGACAGGACGTCTACCGGATACGCCCCAGGAGAGGTTCTCGCCCCGCCGTGCGCGGGGCCGATCGGAGGTGCCGAGATGGCCCATGAGCTCAGGGGCAAGCGGATCGCAGTCCTCGCGACGGACGGTGTCGAGGCGACCGAGCTTCAGAAGCCGTGCGATGCGGCAGAGCAGGTCGGCGCCAGTGTCGAGCTATTCTCGATCAGGCCGTGTGCCATCCAGGGCGTGGACGGTATGGACAAGGCCAACACCTTCCCCGTGACGAGCACCGTCGAGATGGCGAGCCCCGATGCGTTCGACGGCCTGGTGCTGCCGGGCGGCGTCGCCGACCCGGACAAGCTGCGTGTCAACAAGGCGGCCGTGGCGTTCGCCAAGTCGTTCTTCGAGGGCCCCCACCGCCCGCGAATCGGCCGCGAGTCACTCCAGACTCGTCGCGGCC
>JAKAMV010000643.1 GCA_021812735.1 Chloroflexota bacterium
CGTGGAGGACGGCGATGAGCGTCGTGCCGTCGCGCTCGTTGAGGTCGCGCATGAGCTCCATCGCGTCGACCTGGTGGCGCAGGTCGAGGTGGACGGTCGGCTCGTCGAGGAGGAGCGTCGGCGACGCCTGCGCCACCGCGAGCGCCAGCAGCACCAGCTGGCGCTCGCCCAGCGACAGCTCGCGCGCGTCGCGGCCCATGAGGCCCCCCAGCCCCACCCGGTCGATCGCGGCCGCCACCGCAGCCCGGTCCGCTGGCCGCGAGCCCCTCAGGGCGTCCTCGTGCGGCAGTCGGCCGAGCGCCACCACCTCCTCCACGCGCATCGCGAACGGCAGCGCCGACTGCTGGGGGACCACGGCCAGGCGCCGCGCGACCGCGCCCCGGTCCATGGCGCCGACGGGCAGCCCGCCCAGCTCCACGCGTCCCGCGTGCGGGCGCAGGATCCCCGAGACCACGCGCAGCAGGGTGGACTTGCCCGCGCCGTTGGGGCCGATCAGGGCCAGCCGCTCGCCCGGCTCCACGCGCAGCGACACGTCGCGCAGGATGGCCCGGCCCCGCGCCTCGACGGTGACGCCGTCCAGCCAGATCGCGGGGGTCACAGCTCGTACCCTGTGCGCGTGCGCCGCAGCAGCACGAGGAAGAACGGCGCGCCGATGATCGCGGTCACGACGCCGACGGGGATGTCGCCCACGACGCGCGCGACGAGGTCGGCGTAGACGAGCAGGACCGCGCCCCACAGCGCCGAGATCGGGACCACGGCCCGGGCGTTCGGCCCGGTCAGCAGCCGGACGATGTGCGGGACGACGAGGCCCACGAACCCGATCAGGCCCGAGACGGTGACGGCCGCGGCCGTCACCAGCGACGCCAGGCCCAGCAGCAGGGGACGCTCGCGCTCCACGTTGACACCGAGGTGGGCCGCGGCCTGCTCGCCGAGGAGCAGCCCGTTGAGCGAGCGCGCCCGCGTGGCGATCAGGGCCGAGCCGAGCAGGACGATCGGCAGCGCGCCGACAACGCGTTCCCACGAGGCCTGGTCGAAGCTGCCGAGCAGGTAGTTGAAGATCTGGCGCAGGGCCGCGCCCGACAGGTACATGGCCATCGTGAGGCCCGCGGCCAGGAGCGAGGCGACCGCGTACCCGGTGAGCAGCAGGCCGGTCAGCGGCGCCAGGCCCGTGACTCGAGCCATGCGGTAGACGGCGGTGATCGACACGGTGGCGCCGATGAACGCGAGCACGTTGGGCAGGCCGAGGCCGAACACGTAGAGCTGGACGGGCAGCATCAGCCCGATGGCCGCGCCCAGCGCGGCGCCGGACGCCGTGCCGAGCACGTAGGGGTCCGCGAGCGGATTCCGGAGCAGCCCCTGGAACGTGGCCCCCGCCACCGCGAGGCCGGTGCCGACGGTCATCGCGAGCAGCACCCGCGGAACCCGGAGGTCCCACACGATCGCCGTCGTGGCCGGGTCCGCGGTGGACAGATGCGTGCCGAGGACCCTGTCGAGGACGATGGCCACGGAGTCGCCGAACGGCACGCTGACGCTGCCGAACGCGATCCCCAGGACCGCTCCGACGACGAGCGCCCCCAGCCCCCCGGCGACCAGCCAGAATCGACGGTCATGACCGCGGGCGGCCGCCCGGAGACGGGCCCCGGTGCCTTCCGCGGTCACGACGCCAGACGTCACGGGACGGGCGGGACCGGCGACGACTGCGGGATCGTCAGCTCAGGGTGGATGGCGGCCGCCAGCAGCTGGAGCCCGAGGAACAGGCGGGGGCCGGGCCGCGAGATCGTCGTGTCGTCGATCGTCGCGACCCGGTTGTCCTTGACCGCGTTCATCGTCGACCAGCCGGGGCGCTTGACCGCGTCGGCGACCGACGACCCGTCCGCGAGCAGGATGATGTCCGGGTCGGCCGCGATGAGCTTCTCGGCGGGGAGCGACCAGTCGGTCGTCGAGCCCGAGGTCACCGGCGTGCCGCCGGCATCGGTGATCATCTCGGCGGTGAACGACTGGTCGGCCGGCGCATAGCCGTCACCGATCTCGTAGTAGACGGTCGGCTTGGGCGCGCTCGCGACCGCGGCCTCGACGGCGTCGAACCCGGCCTGCATCTGGGCGTTGATCGCCGCAGCCTCGGCCACCCTGCCCACGGCGGTCCCGATGAGCATGTTGTCGCCGAGGACGCCGGCCACGTTGGGCGCGTAGACCACGATGACCGGGATGCCCAGATCGCGCAGCTGCTTGATCGTGTCGGCCGGGGTGCCGAAGTCTCCGCCGGCGATCACGAGGTCGGCCCTGGCGGCCACGATCTTCTCCACGTCGACGTTGACGGCGCCGTTGTTGAACGCCTCGAAGTCCGGCACGGCGCTGGCCTCCGGCGGGTAGAGGAAGATGTCCTGGGCCTTGCCCACAACCTCGCCTCCCACGCCGAGGGCGAACAGCGTCTCCGTCACCGCGGGCATCAGCGACACGATCCTCGTCGGCCGGGCCGGGATCTGCACCTGGGTCCCCTCATCGTCGGTGACGGTGACCGGGAAGGCCGCCACCTCGGCAGAGGCGGAGGGAGCCGTGGTCGGGGCGGGTGTCGGGGCTGGAGTCGGGGCCGCCGAGGGGGGCGCTGACGGCGGCGGGGTGGTCGAGGGCCTGGCGGCGCTGCACGCGGCCAGGAGGACGGCGAAGGCGAGCGAGGCGACGGCGCGACGGGCGCGGGGTGCGGTGAGACGTGCGTCCACAGGGAACTCCGACGTGGGGAGGAATGACGAACCCCCGGGCTTCGGGGCGGAAGCCGGGGGTCAGGCGGTGGATCGCACGGTGCGCCTGACCTTTCTCTCGAAGGCTCGAGCGGCACGCCGGGCCGGCGACCGGACTTCCGCCCCGGGAGGGGCGGTCACCGTAGCGGGACTGTGCCGGACTTGCACCGGCTTCGCGACCGTGGCGCGTCGGTTCTGCAGGGGCCACTGGCCCCGTTGACGGCGACAGGGTAGCACTCCGCCAGCCGGCGTAAGCCGCCGCTAAGGCATCCCTGCGAGGATCTGCGGCACCGCCTCCTCCCGCCGCATCGCATTCCCGCCGGAGGAGGGGCTCGATGGAGCTCGCACGACGGATCCGATGGATGGCGCTCGCCTCACCGGTGGCCCTGGCCGCGGCGGTCGCCGTCGGACAGCCGGCGCCTCCGGGCGTCGCCATGGCGGCGAGACCGCAGGCCGAGCCGACGACGCGCCCGCCGGTCGAGCGGCCGTGCGAGACGGATGCGTCCCCGCCCGGTCTGGCGGCCGCTGCGGCCTGGTACCGGCTGGATCCCGTCCTGGACACGGCCGGCTCACTCGCCGGCCAGCTCCTGGTCGTCGGCGTCGGGCACGCCGGCTGGGCGGTCTCCCTGCCGCCGGAGTCGTTCGCCTCTGGCCCGGTCGGCGGGCGCGTCCTGGTCGGCGACGACGACGGCCAGCGCTCGCGCCTCCGCATGCTCGACGCGGCCCGGGGCTGCTGGACCGCCGTCGGCACGTCGTCCGATGTGGTCCGCAGCGCAGCCTCCGCGATCGACGGGACCCGGGTCTACGAGCATCGCGTGGAGCGCGCGACGCGGCGGGACCTCGGGGTCTGGTCGCGTGACCTCAGCACGGGCGGGGCCGATGCCGTGCCGGTGCTCGACGGGCTCGAGGCCGACCCGGCGCACGGGCCCACGTTCACGACCAGCATCCTGGCCGCCGCCGACGGGCGCATCGTGGTGAGCTCCTGCGGCGAGCTCGCGTGTCGGACGCGGGTCGTGGACCCGCGCACGGGTGGGGCGGTCATGGCCACCGGCACCGGCCCCGCGATCGGGGTCGCCGGGCAGCGCCTCGTGGTCCTCGGGGTGTGCCACGGCGTGCCGTGCGGGGTCGACGCGGTCGACCTCGAGTCGGGCGTCATCACCGCGCTCGGCGAGACCGATGGGACGGCGGTCGTGACGCCCGAGGGGGCGGGATCGGTCGTGTTCGCGGCGCCGGACGGGATTGGCATCCTCCGACTGGGAGGCCACGGCCAGGGCGATGGCGTTCCGGAATCGATAGGGCTCGCCCCGCTCGTGTCCACCTCGACCGCGGAGTCGGGCGCGGAGGCGCCCGAAGGGCTCGTCGCCGTGGCGCCGGGGGGACGCGTCTCGGATCCCCGCGCCATCCGATTCCTCGATCCCGCTGCCGCCGGGCTCGCCGCCGGGGAGGTGCTCCCGTGACCGCACGATCCGCGAGGCGCAGGGTCGCCGCCGCCGGCGCGGCGCTGTGGCTGCTCTCGTCCGCCGCAAGCCCCCTCCTCGCCTCGACCCCCGACCCGACGATCTCGCCCGCCTGGCCCATCGACACGGCGCTCGCCTACCGATGGGCGACCGGCGCCGTGCCGCCGTCGGCCATGGCGACGGCGATCAACGCGGCGGCCGCGGACGCGACCGCCAGCCGCGGCTCGCGCGCCCCCTCGTACGCCTACAGCAGCGGCGCGCCGAACTCCGTCTCGTACGGCACGAGCAACCCGTGCGGCGTCAACGGGCTGGCCTGCTTCTCCCGCAACCCCGCCAGCGCCTACTGGCACCTCTGGTTCCGCGAGAACGGCCACCGCTACGACTGGGGAGCCCTCAGCTGGTGCGAGATGACCGGCAGCCCCAGCGGGTGCTATCGCGTGGAGACCATCACGATCGACGAGCTCGGCCACGTGTCCGGGCTGGACCACCACGTGAACCTGCCGGACGGCAGCGACTACGCAGACGCGGTCGTGCAGACGTACAGCCATCCCCGACCGCAGGTGGGCTGGAGCGCCAGCGCCTTCGGCCGCTGCGACGTGGCCACGCTCCAGCAGGTGTACGACGTTGCGGCCTGGACCACCCTCTACTCCACCTGCCTCGACGTCCCCACCAGCCTGACCCTGGCGGTCTCGTCGACGACGGCCAAGCTGGGCACCGCGGTGACGTTCACCGCCACCCTCAAGAGCGCGGGCAGCGGCCGGCTGGCCGGCAACCCGATGGCCGGCCGCACCGTGGTCCTGCAGGGGCTGACGGGCTCCACGTGGACCGACCTCGCCACGATGACCGCGGGGAGCACCGCGGGCACGTACAGGGTCGTCTGGGCGCCGAGCAGCACGCAGGCCTTCCGCGCGGTGTTCCGCAAGCCCGCGGCCGAGGGCGTGCGCGCGGCGACGTCCGCGTCCGTGACGGTCACCGTCGCCTGCTACACCTCGCCGTGCCAACAGCAAGCGAGCACCGCCGGCGCAGGCCTGGGGGGCGTCGAGCCATGACCGTTCGGCACTGGCTGGCCGGCCTCGGCGCTGGCGCCGCCTTGGCGGCCGCCCTCGCGGCGTGCACGGCGGGCACGGCGGAGCCGACCAGCCCGCCGGGCGCGGTATCAGGCGCGCCGTCCGCCACTGCCGCGGCGGCAAGCGCCCCGGCGACGTCGCCGGCGTCCTCTCCGGGTGCGGGCCTGTCGGGCGGGCCGCCCGCCGCCGGACCGACCCTGCCCGCCGAGCCGCCCACTGGCAGCCTGGCAGGCCTGGCAGGCCTCGCGGCCGGGACGTCGGCCGCCGGGCGCCTCGGCTCCTACACGTGGGCCGGCGGCGGGACGGACGCGCCGTGGATCGTCGCGCCCGAGTCGCTGGAGGCCGCTCCGGGCGCGCCGCTCACGGCCTCCTTCGGGTCACTCGTCCCGGAGACGTGGACGGCGGCCTGGGCGAGGGTCGCCGACGGGCTCGCCGGCGATCCGACCGGCGGCTCGGCGGGCAGCGGCATCGTCACTGTTGGCGTTCCGTCGGCGGCCGGCGACTGGTCGCTCTCGGTCACCGCGTGGTTCGGGCAAGGCGCGAACGCCACCTACTACTGGCGCATCAGGGTGATCCCGTGAGGCGCCGGACATGCCGCGCCGCCGGCGCGTCGGGCGCGACCGGCGGCGACGAGACAGCGAACCGGGATCGGCGAGCCGGTCGTTCGGCCCGCCCTCGCTCAGGCGATGGCGGCGGCCCCGGTGGCATTGAAGATCGACGTCTGCGCATCCTCGGGCAGCATCACGCCCATGATCTTCTGGAGCGCG
>JAKAMV010000644.1 GCA_021812735.1 Chloroflexota bacterium
CCCCGCCAGCCCCAGGAGGCCCGAGCGGTGCTCCAGCGTCGCCGCAAGCTCGGCGGGCGGCATCCCAACGTGGTCGGCCAGCCACAGCACGAGACCCGGGTCCACGGAGCCCGACCGCGTGGCCATCACCAGGCCCTCGAGCGGCGTGAAGCCCATCGTCGTGTCCACCGAGCGCCCGCCGAGCACGGCCGCGAGCGACGCGCCCGCTCCGAGGTGGCACGTGACCAGCCGGAGGTCGGCGACCGGGACCCCCAGCACCTCGCCGGCCCGCCGCGTCGCATAGGCGTGCGAGAGGCCGTGGAAGCCGTACCGGCGCAGATCCCAGCGCTGCCGCCAGGGGGCGGGGAGCGCGTAGGTGGAGGCGGCGTCGGGCATCGAGGCGTGGAACGCCGTGTCGAAGCTGGCCACCGCGGGCGTCGACGGCAGGGCGGCGGTCACCGCGTCGAGCGCGATCATGGCCTTGGGCTGGTGGAGCGGCGCCAGGCTGGCCAGGGCCGCGATTCGCGAGCGGACCCGCTCCCCGAGCCGGACCGGTCCGAGGAACGCCGTCCCGCCGTGCACGATCCGGTGGCCAACGGCATCGATCCTTCCCAGCCCGGCCACCGCCTTGCCGACCGCCCCGGCATCCTCCTCGCCCCTCGGCGGCGGCAGGTCGCTCGACCCGACGACCGCGTCGGCACGGTCGAGGACGCGGAGCTTGAGGCTCGACGAGCCCGCGTTGACGACCAGGATCCGCTCCGGGTTCACGCGGGGTCGGCCGGCCACGTCCAGTCGGCGACCTCGGGCGCGTCTTCGCCCTCGAGCCGGGTGTACGCCCGCGCCTCCAGCCGCTTGTCCTGCATCAGCTGGCGGACGTGCGCCGCTCGCGGCCCCAGGCCCGGCACCCGGTCGATGACGTCGATCACGAGGTGATACCGGTCGAGGTCGTTGAGCATCACCATGTCGAACGGCGTGGTGGTGGTCCCCTCCTCCTTGTAGCCGCGCACGTGCAGGTTGGCGTGGTTCGTGCGCCGGTAGGTCAGGCGGTGGATCAGCCACGGGTAACCGTGGTAGGCGAAGACGACGGGCTTGGTGGTGGTGAACAGGGCGTCGAACTCCGCGTTGGACAGCCCGTGGGGGTGCTCGTGCTCGTCCTGGAGCCGCATGAGGTCGACCACGTTGATGAAGCGGACCTTGAGCTCGGGCAGGTGCGTCCGGATCAGGTCCGCGGCGGCCAGCGCCTCGATCGTCGGGATGTCGCCGGCGGACGCGAGCACCACGTCAGGCTCGCCGCCCTGGTCGTTGCTCGCCCACTCCCAGATGCCGATGCCGCGCGTGCAGTGCAGGATCGCCTGGTCCATGGTCAGCCAGTTGGGCGAGGGCTGCTTGCCGGCAACGATGACGTTCACGTAGTTGCGGCTGCGCAGGCAGTGGTCGGCGACTGACAGCAGGGTGTTCGCGTCGGGCGGCAGGTAGACCCGGATGACGTCGGCCTTCTTGTTCACGACGTGGTCGATGAAGCCCGGGTCCTGGTGGCTGAAGCCGTTGTGGTCCTGCCGCCAGACCAGCGAGCTGAGCACGTAGTTGAGCGAGGCGATCGGGCGGCGCCAGGGGATGTCCCGGGTGACCTTCAGCCACTTCGCGTGCTGGTTGAACATGGAGTCGCCGATGTGGATGAACGCCTCGTAGCAGTTGAACAGGCCGTGGCGGCCGGTGAGCAGGTAGCCCTCCAGCCAGCCCTGGCACTGGTGCTCGGAGAGGACCTCCATGACGCGCCCGTCGGGCGCCAGGTGGTCGTCGGTGGGCAGCAGCTCGGCCATCCACGTCCGGTCCGTGGCGTCGAGGACAGCGCCCAGGCGGTTGGAGGCCGTCTCGTCGGGGCCGAACAGGCGGAAGCTGTCCATGTTGCGGGCCATCACGTCGCGCATGAACCCGCCTAGGACGCGGGTCGCCTCCGACGTGCTCCCGCCCGGCCGCGGCACGTCCACGGCGTAGTCGCGGAAGTCGGGCAGGACGAGGTCGCGGAGCAGCTCGCCACCATTCGCGATCGGGTTCGCGCTCATGCGCCGGTACGCCTTGGGGGCCAGCGCCGCGATCTCGGCCCGCAGCGCCCCGGCCTCGTCGAACAGCTCTTCTGGCCGGTACGAGCGCATCCACGACTCGAGCATCGCCCGGTGGTCGGCGTTCGTCCGCACCTCGCCGAACGGCACCTGGTGCGATCGCCACGTGCCCTCGACCGGCTTGCCGTCGAGCTCCTTGGGCCCCGTCCAGCCCTTGGGCGTCTTGAGCACGATCATCGGCCAGCGCGGCCGGTCGGTGACGCCGTCCTCGCGCGCCGCCTTCTGGATCCGCGTGATCTCGGCCACGACCTCGTCGAGGGTCGCGGCGAGCCGCTGGTGGACCTCGGCGGGGTCGTCGCCCTCGACGAAGTACGGCGTGTGGCCGCAGCCCTCCATGAGGGCCGTCAGCTCCTCGCGCGGGATCCGCGCCAGCACGGTCGGGCTGGCGATCTTGTAGCCGTTGAGGTGGAGGATCGGCAGGACGGCGCCGTCGCGCGCCGGGTTGAGGAACTTGTTCGAGTGCCAGCTCGTGGCCAGCGGACCCGTCTCGGCCTCGCCGTCGCCCACCACCGCGCAGACCAGCAGGTCCGGGTTGTCGAACGCCGCGCCGTATGCGTGCGAGAGCGCGTAGCCGAGCTCGCCCCCCTCGTGGATGGAGCCCGGCGTCTCGGGCGCGACGTGGCTCGGGATGCCGCCCGGGAACGAGAACTGGCGGAACAGCTTGCGCAGGCCCTCGGCGTCGCGGGTGATCGAGGGGTAGACCTCGGAGTACGTCCCCTCGAGGTAGGCGTTGGCGACGATGCCGGGGCCGCCGTGCCCGGGGCCGATGACGTAGATCGCGTTGAGGTCCCACGCCCGGATGACCCGGTTCATGTGGACGTAGACCAGGTTGAGGCCCGGCGTCGTGCCCCAGTGGCCCAGCAGCCGCGGCTTGACGTGCTCGGGGCGCAGCGGCTCGCGGAGCAGCGGGTTGTCGAGCAGGTAGATCTGGCCCACCGAGAGGTAGTTGGCCGCGCGCCACCAAGCATCGATCAGCCGCAGCTCATCGCTCGTGAGTGGGTTGCCCTGGGTAGCGACGACCATGGCTGGATTCCTCCGCTGCGCTTCGCACGGCCTAGCGTACGCGCGGCGCGTTTCCCGGGTGATTCCGTCCGCCCCTGGCCACGTCACTCGCCCGCGAATCACGTCTTCCGGGCCCCCGCGCGAGCGGTGAACGGGCCATGCCGCCGGAAGCGGAAACCGGTGTGGTCGGCGGCAACAAGCCCAACCGCCCGGCGACGGATCAGGCGGCCGCCCACGCTGCGGTTCACGGGGCCCGGCACGCACGGCCGTCCGGCCGGGTCGCGCGGACCAGATGGCCGGTCATGCAGGGGCTGCTTCGCCCGAAAGCACGGGACGGACGTTGGGGGACCGGCGCCGCCCCGCCTTGATACCGTCAATCGGTCCGGGTCGTTGAGGCGGCCGGCCAGCGCGTCCCCTCGGCGCAGTCAACTCGTCAACGCCGCCTTCGTGCGGCCCGCTCCCGGTAGGTGCCATGCACTGCATCATCCTCGTCAAGCAGGTTCCGGACGTCAGCAACATCCCCGAAGACGCATGGGACCGGGAGAAGGGCACGCTCCGCCGCGGCCTCCTTGACAGCGTCCTCAACCCGCTCGACCTCCACGCCCTCAGCTTCGCCCGGCGCATCACGGCAGGCGATCCCGACGCCAAGACCGTGTACCTGACGATGGGGCCGCCGCAGGCGCGCGACGTGCTGCTCGACTGCATCTCCCGAGCCCCGGGAGAGGCGGTGCTCCTCACCGACCGGGCGCTCGGCGGTGCTGACACCGTCTCGACCGCCTACTCGCTGGCCCAGGCCATCCGCCGGATCGAGCGGGAGTTGTTCGCCGGCAGCCGCGAGTACGTGATCGTCAGCGGCATGCAGTCCGTTGACGGCGACACGGCGCAGGTCCCGCCGCAGCTGGCGGAGGACCTCGGCGTGGACCAGGTGGCCTACGCGCAGGACGTCCACACGGAGCCGGCGCTCACGTTCCGGCGCATCGGCGCGGCCGGGACGGAGGACGTGACCCCGACACGCTTCCCGGTCGTCGTCACCGTGACCGCCTGCACGGACACCCTCTACGCGGGCTTCCACGCGACCCGCGCGGCGCGCAGCGCGACCATCCACACCTGGGGCGCCGCCGACGTCGAGGCGAAGTCCGACCGCGTGGGGCTCAAGGGCTCGCGGACCACGGTGTACCGGATCTTCTCCCCGTCGGAGGACCGGGCGAAGCAGTGCGAGATGGTCAGCGACCCGGCGGACCTGTTGCGCAAGGTCCAGGCGAAGTACCGGCTCGCCAGCGGCGGGCCCGCGGCCCACGAGGAGGGCTCCTACGCGCTCGACGGCCGCGAGCCCTCGTACCGCGGCGAGCTGTGGATCCTCGCCGAGCGCGAGGGTGACGGCATCAAGTCGGTCTCGCTCGAGCTCCTGGGCAAGGCCCGCGAGCTGGCAGCGTTCCTCGGCGAGCGGGTGGGCGCGGTCCTGCCCTGCGAGACCGCGGGGGACCTGTCGGCCGAGCTGATCGCCCACGGCGCGGACGTGGTGTACGCCATCGAGCACCCGTTGCTCGCCACGTTCTCGCCCGTCCCGTTCAAGAGCGCGGTCGCCGCGGTGGTCCGCGAGCGCCACCCGCAGGTGATGCTGTTCGGCGCCACGCCCATGGGCCGCGAGCTGGCCCCCCGCATCGCGTACGCCTGTGACTCGGGGCTCACCGCCGACTGCACGAAGCTTGAGATCGGCGACCACACGAAGGGCGGCCACGCCCTCATCGGCATCCTGAAGCAGACCCGGCCGGCGCTGGGCGGCAACATCATGGCGACGATCATGACCAAGGACTCGCCCACGCAGATGGCGACCGTCCGCCCGGGCGTGTTCAAGGTGCCGCCGCGCGAAGATTCGCGGACCGGCGACGTCGTGCGCATCACCCCCGAGCTCGCGGCGGACCTGGTGGGCGCCCAGGTGACGCCCGTCGAGTCGTTCGTGTCCAAGGTCAACATCCGGGACGCCAAGATCATCATCTCGGGCGGGCACGGGATCCGCAGCAGGTCCGACTTCGACCGGCTGCTCCAGCCGCTGGCCGACAGCCTGGGCGACATGCTCGGCGACGGCGCGAAGGTCGCGGCCAGCCGCCACGCCGTCGAGGACGGCTATCGCTCGCACGACTACCAGGTGGGCCAGACCGGCCAGACCGTCGCCCCCAAGCTGTACGTCGCGGTCGGGATCTCCGGCGCCGTGCAGCACGTGTCCGGGATGCAGATGTCGGACACCGTCGTCGCCATCAACAAGGATCCGCGGGCGCGGATCTTCAACTACGCGGACTTCGGCATCGTCGGCGATCTCGAGACGGTCGTCCCGCAGCTGACTCGCGCGGCGCAGGAGGCCAAGTGATGGACGGCATCGACATCCTGATCGTCGGCGCCGGGCCTGCTGGTCTCGCGGCCGGCATCCGCGCCAAGCAGGCCGCCAAGGACGCGGGTCGCGAGCTCGCCGTGGCCGTTGTCGACAAGGCGCCCGTCCCCGGCAACCACGTGCTGTCGGGCGCTGCCTTCGAGCCGGCCGTCCTCGACGACCTGCTCCCCGGCTGGCGCCAGGTCCGCCACGCGTTCACCGACACGATGGTCGCGGTCGAGCGCGAGGACATGATGTTCCTCCGCCGGAAGGGCGCGAACCGGATCCCGCCGGCCGTCGTGCCGTCGCGGATGCACCACACGGGCGACGTGGTCATCTCGGCCAGCCGCCTCGCGCAGTTCCTCGCGGAGCAGGCGGCGAAGGTCGGCGTCGAGCTCTACCACGGGTACACGGCGCGGTCCCTGATCGTGGAGGACGGTGCCCTGCGCGGTGTCCGCCTGGCCGAGGTCGGCCTCCGCGCGGACGGCACGCCCAAGGCCAACCACATCCCGGCCGAGGAGGTGCGGGCACCGATCACGATCCTCGCCGACGGCA
>JAKAMV010000645.1 GCA_021812735.1 Chloroflexota bacterium
CGCCGTCGAGGAGCGGCGCGAACGATGCCGCACGCACGTGGAGGACGGCGGCCTGGCCCGCGGTCCAGAGCCCGAAGCGGTGCGGGCGCTCGGCCGGGTCGCCGGCTCGCCGTGCAGGCTCATCGGCCCTGGCGGCCGCCCAGGCCGCCAGGAGTGCATCCCCCGACGGGAGCCGTTCCACGTCGAAGAGCGCGCTCGCGGCACCCAGCAGGGCCTCGCCGGCCGGGCCATCCCGCACCACGCGGTGCGTCGGCAGGACGGTCAACGGCTGCTCGATCGGCAGCAGGAGCGCGAGCAGGTAGTCGAAGGGCGCGACCTCACAGCGCTGGCGGTCCCGGTGTCGCTCATCATGGTAGCGGAGGGCGGTCTCGTACCGGTGGTGCCCGTCCGCGATCGTGAGCGGGCCAGCGGACCCGGCGCGCAGCAGGTCTTGCGCCAACGGACCGCGCAGCGGATCGTCGGCCGGCAACTGCCAGAGCCGATGGTGGACCCCGTCATCGTCGGTGAGATCGACCAGCGGATCGGCCCGGGAGGCGTGCTCGAGCGCCCGCATCGCTGTGCCGTCCTCGTCGGCGAAGAGCAGGACGACGGGGCTCGCGTTCATCCCGGTGGCCCGGAGGAGCCGGTAGCGGTCCTCTTTGGGCGCACTCAGCGTCCGCTCATGTGGGAGAACGCCGGAATCGGGCCCGGGCTCCTCGACGCGCAGCCGCGCGAAGAACCCGCGCTGCACGCGGTGCTCGGACGAGCCGGGCAGGACGTACGCCTCCTCGTACACGTAGACGGAATCCTGGCGATCCTTGCGGAGCGTGCCGTCCGACCGCCACGCGGCGAGGTCCCGGGCAGCGCGCCGATAGCGCTCGTCCGCCGGGTCGCCGGCCTCGTCGAGCGGCAGGTCGAGCCGGACGACGTTGCGGGGATGCCGTCTGGCAAGGGTCTGCTGCTGCGCCGCCGAGATCACGTCGTACGGCGGGCTCACGACGTCGCGCAGGTCGCCGACGACAGCAGCGTCGTATCGTAGGGCACGGAAGGGTCTGAGTTCGGGCACGGGACCTCATAGTACGACACGCGGTGGTAGCCTCGCCGCCGATGGCGAGGAGCGACGGCGCGGGGGGCACGAGCGGCGCTGGGCGGCACGCGCGAGCGACTCGCCCGTTCTGGCCCCCTCGCCGGCTGTTTGCGGTCCCGCTCGCCCTGGTCCTCCTCGTGGGAGCGTGCGCTGGACCGCCGATCGTCGATACGCCACAGCCGGCCACCGGGGTGTTCGGCGAGCTCGCGATCCTGGGCGGTTCGACGGTCTCCCTGACGAGCGGCGACACGGGATGCGGCCAGAGCGCGATGGTGCCATACGCGATCCACGCTCAGATCCGGCTGCCCGCGAACGCACTCGACACGACCGATGTCTATCTCTTCACCTGGGCGGATCACGCCGCGTGGCAACGCGGTGGGACCCGCTTCCAGGAGTGCTTGACCGAGTACGCCGCAGACCAGACGACCATGGGGCGGGCGGTCGGCCGGCTGGACGTCAGTCCGTACCGCGCGTTCGGGGCTGGCTGGTCGCCGCAGTTCCGGAGCGCCCTGCAGCAGGCGATGACCAGGGCGGCGGGCAACGGCGGCTGACCGACTGGCCAACTGCGCCGGCCGCTGCGGGCGCATCGGGCGGCTGCAGGCGCATCAGGCGGCGGGCCTGGCCGCGGCGGCACGCAGACGGCCACATGTCGGGGTGGTACGCTCGGCGTGATGGACGACCGCCCCCCGGACCAGCGGCACGCCCCGACCCCGCAGGCGCTCCTGCTCGCGCTCCGGCGACAGGGCCCACTGAGTCCGGACGGCCTTGCCGCCCACTTCCACATCAGCCGGACGGCCGCGCTCCAGCAGCTGCGGGCACTGGCGGCGGAGGGCCTCGTCGAACGACGCAGCATGCGCCACGGCGTGGGGCGGCCGCGCCACCTGTACGACGTCACGGAGCGGGCACAGGCGCTCCTCCCCGCCAGCTACGACCGGCTCGCGGTCAGCCTGCTCGGAGCCGTGCGCGAGGTGGGCGGCGCCGAGCTCGTGGGGCAGGTGTTCGACGCGCGGAGGGCGGCCCAGGCGCGGGCGATCCGCGACCGACTGGCCGCACGTGGCCTCTCACAGGCGCCGCTGGCCGATCGCGCCCGCGAGCTCGCCGTGATCCAGACCGAACAGGGCTACGTCTGCGAGGTACTCGAGGACGACGGGCTCCGGTTGGTCGAGCACAACTGCCCGATCCGCCAGGTGGCCACGGAGACGCCGACGGCGTGCGAAGCGGAAGCACGCCTGTTCAGCGAGGTGCTCGGTGTCCAGGTCACGCGCGCACAGCACATCGCATCGGGCGCGCGGAGCTGCGAGTACCGGTTGATCGAGCTTGGGCCCGAGGGAAGCTGACCGCGTCCGGCCGGCATCCCGGGCCCTACGCCTCCTCGCGTTCGACCGTCTTGCGGGCCGGCGGTCGCCGTCGTGGCGTGGCAACCTCCGCCACACCGGCCACAAACGACGCCTGGCGCGCCCATTCGGCCGCCCGCAGCTGTTCCTCGACCGAGAGGATCCCGAGCCGCGTGAGCGTGGCCAGCTCATCGCGGATGTACGTCTTCAACATCTCCGGGCCGTCCGTGTTGATCGTGAATCTGACCCCGTTGCGGCGGAACGTGTCGAAGATCCAGCGGAACTCGTCCCAGCCCGAGACCACGCCCGTGTTCAGGTTGCTCGTCGGGCAGATCTCGAGTACGATCCCGCGCTCCCGGATCATGCCCATCGTCCGCGGATCGTAGGCCGCCTTCACGCCGTGACCGATGCGGTGCGGTTCGAGCTCCTCGATCACCTCCGCGATCTCCTCGACCGGGCCCGCCTCGCCGGTGTGCACCGTGATCCCGAGCCCGTGACGGCGACAGCGCTCGAAGAGGCGGCGGTACTCCCGCACCCGGAACGTCGGCGTCTCCGGGCCGGCCACGTCGATGCCCACGACTCCGCGCCCGTAGTAGGCGATCGCCTTCTCGGCGATGATCTCGTTGAGCTGGTACGGGAACGCGCGGTCCAGACAGAGGATCAGCCCGGGACGCACCGGGTACTCCAGGACCGCGCGGTCCATGCCGCGGATCGCCGCGCTGATGATGTGATCCAGGTCCTGCTCGCCACCCCGGTTGCGCTTCATCGGGTTGAAACGCAGCTCGATCGTCGTGACGTTGTTCTTGCGGTACGCGCCGCCGACCACCTCGTAGACGGAGCGCTCGATGGCGAGCGGCGACGACTGGATCAGCTCGGTCCAGTGGAAGAGCTGGAGGTACCCGTCGAACGAGCGGCCATGCCTGGGGGAGACCGTGATCATGTCGCGGAACTCCCAGTAGTCTTTCGTGGGCAGCTTGATCCCCTGGGCGTGGGCGATCCCCCACATGACGGCCGGCGTCACGGCCCCGCCGAGGTGACAGTGGAGCTCGGCGAGCGGGACGCGACGAGGAAACGCAGCGGGCATCGCGGTCCATCCTACCGGAGCGGACCGAGGCGCGGGATCCTGGTCGGCGCTCCTCGCCCGGCGCCGGTGGCGCGACGTCCATGCACGCCCGGGAGCCGGGGGCAGACTCCGATCGCTCCGACGACCTGCGCTCGTCGCGACGGCACCGAGATGCGGCAGGAACTGCGCTCGTCGCCGCCGCACCGGGGATCCGGATGTCGTCGTCCCAGGCGACTACTATGCCGAATAGGAGGCGCTCCACGCCCGGCCGTGTCGATGGCCGGCACGGCCGGCGTGCGAGACGGTGGGCGCGCGAGAGCCGCCGGCGCCCAGGAGCGGCGCCAGAGGCGCGAGATCAGCGCCAGATCGGCCGATCCTCGAGCGCCCCGGCGAGCAGCCGACCCTCCCTGAAGCGCTCGAAGCCGAACGGCGTGATGTCGACCGTCGTTGCCCGCCCGTCGACGATCAGCTCGGCCATGCACGCCCCTACCGCCGGAGCCGTCTTGAACCCGGTGCCGCTGAAGCCGCAGTCCAGGTAGAAACCGCCGGGACCGGCAGCGCCCAGAATAGGCCGCTGGTCCGGCGTCATGCCGTCCTGACCCCGCTGCGTGCTCTGGAGCGACGCGTCGGCCATCCCCGGCACCCGCCGGCAGATCCGATCGACGACCCGCTCCACGAAGCCATCGGCGGGCCGCAGCACGTCTTCCGGCTCGCCGCCGATGGCGCTGTCGTCTTCGAGGCCCACGAGCGTGAGCTCGCGCCCCTCCGGTCGGAAGTAGATCGCGTTGCCGTCGTCGATGACCGTGGGGTGTCCGGCGCGCAGCGACGGGGGCCGGCGGATGTAGGCCGTATCGTGCCGCCAGACGGAGACGGGCAGATCGAGGCCGACGAGGGCCGCGATCTCGCGCGCCCAGGCCCCGGCAGCGTTCACCACCACCGGTGCGGCGTACGCCCCACCCGACGTGTCCACGCCGGTGACCCGTCCGCCCTCCACCCGGATGCCCGTCACCGTGCACCCTTGCACGAGCCGAGCGCCCCGGTCGCGTGCCGCGGTCAAGAGCGCCGCGGTCGTCCCGGACGGGTCCGCGTAGCCGGACTCCGGCTCGTAGGCCGCCAGATCGAAGTCGTCGGTCCGGAACGCCGGAGCGAGGCGCCGCACGTCGTCGGCCGTCACGAGCAGCGTCGGGATCCCCACGCGTTGCTGCATCTCGACGTTCACCCGCAGCCGATCCGCCGCCTCACGCGGGTAGATCTGGAGGAATCCGGTCCGAGTGAAGCCGCACTCACCGCCGACGCGTTCGCGCCACTCGCGGAAGTAGGCGAACGATGCCCAGGCGAGCCGCGCTTCCGGCTCCAGGTCGTAGTGCATGCGCACCAGCCCGCTCGAGCGGCCGGTCGCTCCGCTGGCCAGCGCACCGCGCTCGAGGACGAGGGGGTGGAGCCCCTTCTCCACGAGGTGGAACGCCAGGCTGGCGCCCTGGATGCCCCCTCCGATGATGATGGCGTCGGCAGTCTCGATCATGGGATCGATGGTACTGCCCGGGGCGTTGCGCGCGCGGTTTGCAGCCACCCGCCGCAGCGTGCAGAATTCCACCATCTTCGCGATCCCGTGATGCACACGGCTGGGGCTCGCGCGACGGCGCGCGACGGTACGCAAGGAGGAGGCGTTGACCCCATGAGGCGGTCGATTGTTCCGGCGACGCTGCTTGTCGTCGCCACCCTGGTGGGAGCGTGCAGCACCGCTGCGACGCCGGCACCAAGTCAGGCACCCGCGAGCGCGGCACCCGCCAGTGCCGCTCCCGCCAGCGCGGCACCCGCGAGCGCGGCACCTGCGAGCGTCGCGCCCGCCAGCGCGGCTCCGGCCGCGTCCATCGCGGCCGTGCCGTCGGGGCAGCTGATCTTCCCCGGCAAACTCGTGATCTGCTCGGATATCCCGTATCCGCCGCAGGAGTTCTTCGACGCGAACGGCAACCCGACCGGGTCCGACATCGAGATCGGAGCCGAGATCGCGAAGCGGCTGGGACTGACCATGGAGGTCCAGAACTCCGTCTTCGACACGATCATCGCGGCGCTTACCGGCGGCAAGTGCGACATCATCATCTCGGCCCAGAACATCACCGCCGACCGCGTCAAGCAGGTCGACATGATCCCGTACTTCCAGGCCGGCCAGTCGTTCGTGGTCGCCAAGGGCAACCCGAAGAACATCACGACCCAGAACGATCTGTGCGGCAAGACGATCGCGGCCGAGAGCGGCACCACCGAAGCCGACTATCTGAACGGAACCGGCAGCTACAAGGGCCAGGGCCTGTCAGCGACGTGCGTCAAGGCCGGCAAGGGCAAGATCACCGTCAAGGAATACCAGAAGGACAGCGACGCGCTGCTCGCCCTGCAGGCCGGGCAGGTCGACGCCTACTTCGCCGACTCCCCGGTGGCCGGCTACTACACCGTCCAGCACCCTGACCAGTTCCAGCTCTCCGGGCTCACGCTCGGCGTGGCCGATGAGGGCATCAGCGTCGCCAAGTCGAACACCGGGCTGCGCGACGCAGTCC
>JAKAMV010000646.1 GCA_021812735.1 Chloroflexota bacterium
CGGCGGTGTAGAGCGAGTCCTTGACCGCCACGTCGTCGGCGATCACGACGGAGGCGACGTCGATCCCCTCGGCCCGGGCCAGTTCGGCGGCGAGCTCGAAGTTCATGATGTCGCCGGTGTAGTTCTTGACGATGTGCAGCACGCCCGCCCCGCCGCTGACGGCCTTGGTGGCCTCCAGCATCTGGTCGGGGACGGGCGAGGTGAAGACCGCGCCCGGGCAGGCTGCGTCGAGCATGCCCATGCCCACGTAGCCGCCGTGCATCGGTTCGTGGCCGGAGCCACCGCCGGAGATCACGCCGACCTTGCCCTTGCGGGGGGCGTCCTTCCGCACGACGACGTTGGGCTCGATCACGCGGATGAGGTCGCCGTGCGCCGCCAGCATCCCGGCCAGCTCTTCGTCGACGGCGTGTTCAGGCGTATTGATGAGCTTCTTCATGGCGTCTCCCGAGATAGCGCCCGGGACCGCCTGCTGCGGCGCCTCTCAGGCGGCCGGCAGCAGGCGGGTTCCCGACCGAATCAGCCTGTGACCCTGTGCAGCCGGATCGACGCCGTCCGTCAGGCCGGAATGGCCTTCACGATGAACTGCGTGAAGAACACGTAGTACACGATGGATCCGAGGGCCGCGCCAATGAGGGGGCCGACCACCGGGATCCAGGCGTAGTCCCACTGGGAGTCGCCCTTGTTGGGAACAGGCAGGAAAGCGTGCACAAGGCGCGGCCCAAGGTCACGGGCGGGATTGATCGCGTATCCGGTCGTGCCGCCCAGCGAGAGGCCGATAGCCAGAACGAGCAGGCCAACGGCCAGGCCGCCGCCAGCGGTGAACGGAGAGTGGGGCTGGCCGAGCGCGAGGATCACGAACATCAGCACAAACGTGCCGATGATCTCGGAGATCAGGTTCAGACCGTAGTTCTTGATGTTCGGAACGGTGCAGAAGACGGCCAGCTTGAGGACCTTGTCCTCGGTCTCCTTGAAGTGGTCCCAGTAGAAGAGCAGGACGAGCATGGCGCCGATGATGGCGCCCACCATCTCGCCCAGCCAGTAGCCGGGGACCATGTCCCATCCAATGCCGGCGCTGCTGTTCAGCGAGTGCTCCACGGCAAGGCCAAACGTGAAGGCCGGGTTGATGTGCGCACCGGAGAGCGGCCCGGCGACGATGATGCCCATGGTCACGGCCATGGCCCATGCCCACGTGATGACAATCCAGCCGTTGGAGTTGCCAACGCCGGTCGTCATGTTGCCCTTGGTCTTTGCAAGCAGGACATTCGCGACCACTCCGTCGCCGAGCAGTATCAGAGTGGCGGTCCCGAAGACCTCAGCGAGAATGATCTCTAGCGTCATCCCGTTGTACTCCCTCAACAGTGGGATGGTTCCTGCGGAGCCGCGACGAGCGGCGGGCCTCGGAGCCGCCGGACCACGAGGATCCGACGACGAGCCTCCGCCGTGGCGGGCGCGACGTGAACTCCCTTCCCGTTCCCCTCCTTTCCAGCCAAGGCGCTCGCGGTGCCTCCCCACGCACGCACGAACTGGGGTGGCGTCTCGCTGCCATCCCAGTCACTCTACGGCCGGCCAGCCCGCCAGAATCTCAAGACATCGTCGAAAACGCGCTGGGGCGGTCGCCGCCGTGGTCCGGCCGCGACCTCCGAGGTGGCACCTCGGATCCGCGCAGCCGGGTGCCGCCTCGCTGCGCCCGCCGGCCCTCCCGGTGCGCTCACCCGCACCGGCGAGATCGACCCCTTGGCGCGGCTGCGCCTGTGAGTTCGAGGCTGCGTGCTCCTCACGTCCCCGGTAGGCTTCGCACATGCAGCTGGCGCTCGCCGACTTGATGTGCGAGACGTGCCTGGGGTACGTCCATCCGTTCTTCGATCGCTGTCCGGGCTGCGGGACGCGACGTCAGTCCCACTACGCCGACGTGCTCGGCGGCGCGGACGTGGGTGCGGCCTCGATGCCCGGCGACCCGGCGGTCATCGCGGCCGCGGCCGAATCGATCCGACGGGCGACCGTCCTGCGTGCGCTGCATGGCGCATTGTTGCGGGGATCATCGCAGCCAGAGCCGGCCATCGCCGGGGTCGTGGACGCCGCCGGGATGATCGATTTCGTCGGCGGCAGGACAACGTACCGCGCCCGTGGCGTTTCCGGGCAACCGCAGGCCTCGACCGACGCCCGGATCCGCGTGGTGGCCGACGCCCTGATCCTGAGCGCCGCCCGGGATGGCCGGACCCTCGCCTCGGTCCCGGTGGCGAGGATCCTGGGTGCGTGTCCCGGTGGCGGCACGACCCGCGGCGCCCAGCCGTGGGACGGGACGTGGATGGACGGTGCGAGGGTGTCGACGATCTCCGTCGTTCCCCCGGGAGATCTCGTGATCTTTCACGCCACGGACCGCGGCGCATCCTCCTTCAGCATTTCGAACCCGTCGGGCTTCTTCGCGAACCGGCCCGCTCGCTCGCACTACGAGGAGCTGGCGCGCTGGATCGGCCTGCTGGCGATCACGCAGACGGCGATGCGGTGGCGCGAGATCGGCGTGGCCGGCTACGCGGCGGAGCTCGGGCTGGTGGCGGCCGCCAGGCCCGGCCCTGACCGACCGCCGGCCGCGGATGCCGGCCGCCGGGATAGCGGGACGACGCCGGCAGCGCGAGAGGAGCCCACCGCACGTGAGGCGATGCTCCAGCTCGAGGAGCTCAGAGTTGCCGGGCTCATCACCGAGGCGGAGTACGAAGAGAAGCGCCGGGCAATCCTGCAGCGCCTGTGACGTTGCGCGTACGGCCGCGGACGCGTCCGGGGCCGATCATTGCGGGAGGCCACTGGATCGCCGGCCCGACTGTTGCTGCGGGCCCGACTACCTTCGCGGGCCCGACCATCGGCGCCGGCAGGCTCCGCTGGTCAGCGCTTGGCGCGACCGATCCAAAGCGCGACCACGACGCTCATCACCAGGAGCCCCCAGACCAGGGCCTGCTCGAGGTTCTTCGCGCTGACCGCGACCAGTCCGAGGCCAGAGAGCGCCAGGACGACAAACAGGGCCTGCGAGATGGCCTGACGCCACGTGTGCCCGGTCCACGTCCGTGGGTCGGACATCCAGGCGAGGCGCGCCCCGGTGACCCGCGACCCCTGAGCCTGCACCGGAGGGGTGCGCGACGCGGGCGGTGTCCCCCCAGCTCGACCAGCCCGACGGGGATGCTGCGTGGGCGCTCGACGGCTGGTCATACCGCTCTGCCTCCGCTTCCCTCTCCAGAGATCCGCCCGGGCCGGAGCGGCGCGTCCCGTGGCGGCGCCATTCTGGCTCCCAAGAGCGCAGCCGTTCTCCCGCGGCGGCGCTCATCGCCGGTGCCGCGGTCGACGTCGCCGTGTCGGCAGACGCGGCAGCTCATCTCGTCCGTTGCCCGGACGCGACCCGGGTCAGGCGCAAGGAAACGATCAGGCTGGGCATACGCGGGCGATGGTAGCAGGCGCGAGGGGCCCGCCGGACCCCGACTGGCACGCCGGCGCGACGCAGCCCGGGCACGACATCGGGAGCCCGATCGGCAACGCCGTCCTCGATGAGCTTCTCCGGTCAGGGTGGGCGGTCCCGGCGCCGGGCAGCGCGCAATCCGGGGGGCGATCCCTCCTTCGAAGGCCGTGGCCCCCGGGAGCCCCCGGGACCGCCGCGCCTGCGGTCAGCGATCGGCGATCGTCTCGGCCAGCGCGCGAATGATCAGCAGGCTGGACGCCGCGCCGGGATCCAGGTGCCCGGCGGACCGCTCGCCCAGGTAGCTCGCCCTGCCCCGCCGGGCGACGAGCGGCCGCGTGGCCTCCAGGCCCCGCTCCGCCGCCTCGACGGCCTGCCGCAGGGCATCGCGGACATCGTGCCCCGCGATCGCGGATGCGCGCAGCGCGGCGGCGGTCGGCAGCAGCGTGTCGAGCATGGTCTTGTCCCCCGGACCTGACCGGCCCAGCGCGGCGATGGCGTCCGCGGCGGCCTCGAGCGCACGGGCCATGGTCCAGACGGCAGGCTCCTGCACCGGGGGCGTGCCGTGAAGGGTACTCGGCCGGTCCGGAGCACCAGGCCGGTCCGGCGTGTCGAGAAATGCGCCCGCGCGCTGGAATGCGCGGCCGTACAGGGCACCGCTCGCCCCGCCGACCGACCCGAGGATCACGCGGCCGGCCTCGGCGAGGAGCGCGCCGGCCGTCGCCGCGGGCGGATCCCCGGCGTCCAGGCGCGCGACCACCTGCCCGAATCCGCGGTCCAGGTTGATGCCGTGATCACCGTCGCCGATCGCGGCGTCGAGATCCGTCAGCCATGCGCTCTGCCGGTGGACCGCGGCGGCGCTGGCACGCAGCCACGCCCGTGCCCAGTCCGCGCTCATCCCCGGCGCGTGCCCGACCTGCCGGGTCGCGTGCCGGACCCGCCACGGCGCGTGCCGGACCCGCCACGGCGCGTGCCGGACCCGACGTTCGACCGCCCAGTGCCCGTCACGACGCCGCGCCGTCGGGCAACGCGGGCCCCGCGGGGAGCTTCGGCGCCAGCGCGGCACGATCCGCCACGGACCGGACGGCATCGACCGATGCCCCGGAAGCCGCCTCCACGGCCGCGAGCACGGCACCTTCGACGATCGGCCCGTCGCTCAGCCGGGTGAGGCGCCGCTCCTCGTCGGTCGCCTCCTCCAGCGCGATCTCCACGGCGAGGGCGGCGCTGCCGAGGTCGAGCAGGATCACGGCTCCGTCGCCGCCGCTGGCCGTCACCGCCTCGCGCAGCGCCTGGAGCACCCTGGGGGCACTGGTCCCGAGCGCACCGGTCGACGTGCCGCCCGCCAGCGCGACCGGAACGTTCGGGGCCGCCTGGGCCACCATGGCGCGCAGGCCGGCAAGCAGCTCGGGGCTGTGACCCACCAGCACCAGGCCGACCACCATGTCTCCCGCGGCGGCAGCCACGGACGATCGGCTGCGCCGCCGCGCGGCCCGACCGGCCCCGTACACTACGGGCGGGATGAGCATAGACCGCGTCTCGCATCGGGTGCAGGCTCGTTCGAGGCCCACGCGCACGGCACCTCCCGGTACGGCGGCGGTCCCCGCCGCCCCGCGCTCCCGGTCCCGGTCCCGGCGCGATGTGCTGGACGCCGATGCGGTCGACCAGTTCCTGTCGCGCGCCGCCCGGACCCTCCAGCGGCACCGCCGGCTTCTCGACCGGCTCGACGCCGCGCTCGGAGACGGCGACCACGGTGAGAACATGGCCGTCGGGTTCAACGCCGTGCTCGCGGCGCTGCCGGACGGTCTTGCGGACGACCTGGGCGCGCGCCTGCGCACCGTGGGCCACGCACTGGTCGCGAGCGTCGGGGGCGCGAGCGGCCCGCTCTACGGCACCGCCTTCATCGAGGCGGGATTCACGCTCGGCGCGGTCCCGCGCCTCACCCCCGGGGCGATCGCCGACGCGCTCGAGGCCGCCGTGCGCGGGCTGTCGCGCCGGGGCCGCTGCGCCGTCGGGGACAAGACGATCCTCGACGCGCTCGCGCCCGCGGCGATCGCGTTCCGGGCGTCCCTGGACGCCGGAGAAGCGGTCGAGACGTGTATCCGGCACGCGGCGTGGGCGGCCCACGCGGGCATGCGCGCCACGACGCCGCTGGTTGCGCGCCGCGGCCTGGCCCTGCGGCTCGGCCCGAGATCGCGCGGCCACCAGGATCCGGGCGCGACGTCGTGCTTCCTGCTGGTGCGCGCGATGCTCCCGCGCCCTGACGCTCATGCGGGACGGACGGCCGTGGCCCGGCTCCGGGAGCGCGAGCCGTGACCAGGGGCCGGCCGTCGACCGGACCGGTCCCGGTCGAACGGCGCCGGCAGGGCGATCGGCGGGCGGGGGTCGCGCGCCTCGCCGCGCTGGAGGCCGACCGCTGGCGGTCGTTCGAGGACGCCCAGCGCGAGGCGGACACGATGTTCGCGCAGTACCAGCTGAGCCAGCTGCTCGCATCGGGCGCAGGCGTCAGCGAGCTCTCGGCGGCCGTCCTGGACGAGCTGCTCCGCCACGACGAGGCGC
>JAKAMV010000647.1 GCA_021812735.1 Chloroflexota bacterium
GAGAGCGGGCAGATCGACCTGAAGCCCGAGTACATCGGCAGCGGCCTCGCCTACTACGAGCCCGGCAAGCAGACTGGCGACCCGGCCGCCAACGCCGCCGCGCTCCAGACGGTGCTCTCCGGCAAGGGCGGCGGCATCACGGTGCTCGACTACTCGCCGGCGGCTGACCAGAACGCGTTCGTGGTGCGCAAGGAGACCGCCGACCAGTACAACCTCAAGACGATGAGCGACCTCGGCAAGGTCGCCTCGCAGCTCAAGCTGGGCGTGGCCACGGACTGCGCCACGAACCCGGTCTGCGGCCCGGCGCTCATGGCGGCCTACGGCATCGACGTGAGCAGCGCGACCAAGCTCTCGGCCTGCGACACGCCGATGGTCCAGGCGCTCAAGGGCGGCACGATCGACGTCGGCGAGCTGTGCTCCACCCAGCCCGACATCGCGGTCAACGGCTGGGTCGTCCTCGAGGATAACAAGCACACCCAGCCCGCCGACAACATCGCCCCGCTGGTCCGCGACGACCTGCTCGCCAAGCTGTCCGACAAGACGGCCTTCGAGAAGATCCTCAACGACGTGTCCGCCGCGATGGACACGGCGACGCTGACCGACCTCAACAAGCAGGTGGCCGTCGACAACAAGGACATCGCCGTCGTCGCCAAGGCGTGGCTGCAGTCGAAGGGCTTCGTGAAGTAGGGCCCGCCCGCCAGCCGCTCAGTCGGGCTGGGCGACACCGGCGCCGTTGATCCGCGCGGCCGCCACCCTGACCGCCGTCCCGTGCCGGAGGGAGTTGGGGATCTCGGCCACGCGGTCGACGAGGCGGACGAGCTCGGCCCTGCCCCTGTCTAGGCCGGCCGCGCGAGCCTCGCCGCCGCCTCGGCGAACAGGCCGTTGAGGATCCGCGACGTCGACGGGAAGGCGTGGATCGTGTCCGCGAGGACGGGCACCCGCACGTGGGCCTTGATCGCGAGCACGCACTCGTGGATCGCGGCGGACGCGTCCGGCACGGCCATCGCGGCCCCCACCAGCTCCTGGCTGGCGCGGTCGACGACGAGCGTCACGTGGCCGAACTCGGCCTCGACCGAGTAGCCCTTGGCGGTGGTCGGGAAGTCGGCGACCGCCTCGAACGCGTCGAGACCGGCCGCCTGCGCCTGCTCGAGCGTGACGCCGACGAAGGCCAGCTCCGGATCCGTGTAGGTCGCCCGCGGCAGCGCCCGGTAGTCGGGAGCCACGTCGTCGCGGAGGGCCATCCGGACGGCCATCTCACCCTGGTAGTGCGCCTGGTGCGTGTGCAGCTCCGGCCCCGCGGGGTCGCCTGCCGCGTACACGCCGTCCGCCAGGCGGAGACGGCCGTCGCGGGGCTGCGAGGCCGGGTCGAGCCCCACACTCTCCAGACCCAGCCCGTCGAGCGGGAAGGCGCGCCCGACGGCCAGCAGGACCGCGTGGCCGTGGGCCGTGCTGCCGTCGGCCAGCTCGATGGTGTCGGGCTCGGACGGGTCGGCTGCCGCGCGCGCCCGCATCGCCCGCTGGCCGAGGCGGACGTCCACGCCGTCCCGCTCGAGGGCTCGGCGGGCGGCCTCGGAGTTGCGCGGGTGGTCGGTGGGGATGAGCCGCGGCCCCGACTGCACCACCGTCACCGGCACGCCGAAGCGCGCGTAGACCTGGGCGAGCTCCACGCCGGTGGGCCCTCCGCCCAGCACCAGCAGGCTCGCCGGCAGCGTGCGCGTGCCGGTCGCGTCACGGTTCGTCCAGACACGGACCGCGTCCAGCCCCTCGATCGGCGGCCGCTTGGACTGCGAGCCCACGGCGACGATGACGTTCGCCGCCTCGAGGAGGCGTTCGGGTCCGCCGCCCGCCGGAGCCACGAGCACGCGACCCGGACCGTCGAGCCGCGCCGCTCCGCGCAGCGCAACCGCCCCCGCACCCTCCAGGCCGCGAACGTGGCCCCCGTCGTCCGGGTAGTCGAGCCCGACGCGGTTGATCATGTAGTCGCGGCGGTCCGACGCCCGCGTCCACGGGTAGTCGCCCCCGGCGGCCCGGCGTGCGGCGCCGTTGAGCAGGGACTTGGAGGGCACGCAGCCCCAGTGCGGGCACGAGCCGCCGAACAGGTCGCGGTCCACGATGGCCACGCTCGCCCCGCGGGCGCGCGCCGCATACGCGGCCGCCTCCCCAGCGGGGCCTGCCCCGATGATCACGAAGTCGTAGCGCACGGGGACACCTCCTCGCCTGCCTCGCCCGCCACCGACTACCCCAGCGGCAGCAGGTGGGCGGAGATTGTCGGGATCTGCTCGTACGTCTCCGTGATGGCGGTCATCCCGTCCGGCGGGACCGCCAGCGCGTCCATCGCCGCGTCGCTGATCAGCGCGTATGGCCGCGGCCCGATCACCTCGTAGGCGTGGTTCTTGAGCAGGCGGTGCACGATGTTGACGTCGGGCCCCAGCAGCTCCTCGCTGCCGGCGATGCGCTGGACCACGAAGTCGCCGTGATGGAGCACGAACTTGAGGCCCAGCGTGTTCACGCGCGAGCAGGAGCCACACCGGCAGGTCCAGGTGCTCAGGGCGCTGGCGAGACGCTCCTCGAACCCCGCATGGCACGCCCGCAGACAGTCGAGCAGTTCGGCACCCTGAACGGCATTCTCCGCGTCCACGGATGTCGCGAACACGGCATCGCCCTCGAGCTTGCGCAGGTGGAACCGCGGCTCGAGCTTCGTCACGATCCCATCGAGCAGGCTGGACATGAGCGCGTAGGCGGCAGGTGGCTCCTCCGCCTCGATGACCAGATCACGGTGGGCGTCGGCGACACCCTGCAGGAAGCCGGTGTAGCCGGAGATGTCGGCGAGCAGGAGCGCGCCCCGGGTCCGCGTTCCAAACCCGGTGGGGGCGCCCTGCCTGGGCTGGGCCAAGGGTTCCTCCAGATGCGGTACCCGGCGGACGGGTGAGGACGCTGCGCGCTGGTGCTCGGTTGCGAGGTGCCGCGTGCTGCCGCGCCTGCGGCATCCGGGCCCCTGCGCCCCTTGCAGTGCGAAGGGTAGGCTGTTCAGGCGAAGACGGCTGGCGACAAGGTCCGCGGCGGCGCGGCGACGCGGAGAGATCCTGACGATGACGCTCGACCTCCTCGATTGGCGCAGGACCGTTGCCGAGCTCTACCACGCCGTGCGGGCGGACGCCGACGCGGACCCGGAGGGCGCGCTCGCCAGATTCCGGGCCGGCCGCGATCGCCTGTTCGCCGAGCACCCGCAGTCGCCCCTCCCGGCGTCGGCGCGGCCCGGCTTCGAGGGCCTGCGGTACTGGCCGCGCGACCCCGCGCTCCGGTTCGAGGCGGAGGTCGAGGCGGCCGAGCCCTGGCGGCTGGAGGCGACCAGCCTGTCGGGCGAGGCGTTCGCGCTGGAGCGGATCGGGATCGTCCGCTTGCCGCCGGGCACGCTGGAGGTCTACTGGATCGACTCCTACGGCGGGGGCGTGTTCGTGCCCTTCCGAGACGCCACGTCGGGGTCCGCCACGTACGGGGCCGGGCGCTACCTGATCGACACCGCCAAGGGCGCCGACCTGGGCGGCACGGGCAGCAGCCTGGTGCTGGACTTCAACTACGCCTACCACCCATCGTGCGCCCACGATCCGCGCTGGAGCTGCCCGCTCGCGCCCCGGGCGAACTGGCTGACGGTGCCGGTCGAGGCCGGGGAGCGGCTGCGCCAGGGTTGAGACGGCTCGGGCGGCGGGCCGCTGTCCGGCTATCCTGCGCCTGTGTCCCCCGTCCAGATCGTCGTCTTCATCGTCGGTGCGCTCGCCGTCGCGCGCGTCCTGCTGAGCGGGATCCGCACCTTCATCCTGCCGCGCGGCTCCAACGACACGATCGCCCGGCTCGCGTTCCACGCCACCCGAGGTGTGTTCGAGCTCTTCGCCGGCCCGCGCAAGCCGTACGCGGCCCGCGACCGCCTGATGGCGTACTACGGTCCGGTGGCGCTGGTCACGCTGCCGGTGGTCTGGCTCGTGGTCATCGTCGCGGGCTACACGGCGATGTTCTGGGCGATGGGCGCACCCAACGCGTACGAGGCGTTCGCGGACAGCGGGTCGTCGCTGTTCACGCTCGGGTTCGCACGGCCGGCCGTTCGATATGGCGACCTGCTCGCGTTCTCGGAGGCGGCGCTCGGCCTGGGCCTGGTCGCGCTCCTCGTCTCCTACCTGCCCACGATCTACGCGGCGTTCTCGCGGCGAGAGCTGTTCGTGACCCTGCTCGAGGTCCGGGCGGACTCGCCCCCGTCACCGATCATCCTGCTCACCCGACTGCACCGCCTGCGCGGCCTCGGCGAGCTGGGCGACATGTGGGAGCAGTGGGAGCGCTGGTTCGCCGAGCTCGAGGAGACGCACACCTCGCTGACGGTGCTGGTCCACTACCGGAGCCAGCAGCCCGACCGGAGCTGGGTCAACGCCGCAGGCGCGATGATGGACGCGGCGGCCATCGTGCGCTCCGCGGTGGCCATCCCGATGGACGTCCGCGCCGACGTGATGATCCGGGCCGGGTACCTCGCCCTCCGGCGCATCTCGGACCTGTTCGGGATCCCCTACCCGGCGACGCCACCGCCGGACGGCCCGACGAGCATCGACCGGACCCGCTTCGAGCAGGCGCTCGACGTCATCGCGCGGGCCGGCGTGCCGGTCGTCTCCGACCGCGACCAGGCGTGGCGCGACTTCAACGGCTGGCGCGTCAACTACGACGCGACGCTCCGCGGGCTGGAGCGGCTCACCGTGGCGCCCACCTCCTGGTGGGAGCTCCCGATGCGCTCCGCCTGGGTCACCGACGAGCCCAGGCCCGAGGAGGCGGCGGCCCACGGGGCGTAGCCGAGTCAGGCACGTCGGTGCTGTGTGCTCGGCCCTCCGATCGGCACCCGCCGCTCGGCACCTGCGTTCGACGCCTGCCCGCCCAGCGGGCCCTGGGATGCATCTGCCGCCCGGCACCTGCGTTCGACGCCTGCGTTCGACGCCTGCGTTCGGCACCTGCGTTCGACGCCTGCGTTCGACGCCTGCCCGCCCAGCGGGCCCTGGGATGCATCTGCCCGTCCAGCGGTCCACCAGGCGCGCGAGATTGCCGGAATTGCGCGGTCCACGCGCTGCGCTGCCCGCGTGGCGGGAACGTGCAACGGAGTGCCCTCCCCGCGGGCAACAGCGGTTCAGGCGCCGCACGATTCCGATTCGCCCGGGATTCCGTCCCCTTGCCCGCGGTGGTACCCTCGCGTCCCGGCTCGGGACGGTCCGAGGAGCCTGCCCATGCCGGAACCAGCGCGAGGGCACGGCACCGTGGCGCGTTCCATGTGGAAGGGGGCCATCTCCTTCGGCCTCATCACCATCCCGGTCAAGCTGTACACCGCCACCGACTCGGAGGCGGCCGTCCGCTTCAACATGCTGCACGCATCCGACCTGTCGCGGATCCAGATGAAGACCTGGTGTCCCGTCGAGGACACGGCGATCTCGCGGTCGGACACCGTCAAGGGCTACGAGTACGCGTCCGGCAAGTACGTGGTGGTCACGGACGACGACCTCGAGCGGCTGCCCCTCAAGACGATGCACACGATCGAGATCGAGCAGTTCACGCCGCGCGCGGCGGGCGTCGGACCGTTCGGCTTCACCAGGGCCGCCTACTACGTGGAGCCCGAGAAGATGGGCCGGCGCGCGTTCGCGCTGCTGCGCCAGGTGCTGGCCGGCAAGGGTCTCACCGCGGTGTGCAGGGTGGTCATCCGCGAGCGCGAGGCGCTGGCGGTCCTCGACCCGTACGAGGACGCCATGATGCTCACCACGCTCCACTGGCCCGATGAGATCCGCTCGACGGCGGACCTCGACCTGGGCGACGAGGCGTTCGAGTTCAAGCCCGCCGAGCTTGCGATGGCCGACCAGCTGGCCGACGCGATGACGGCCGAGTTCGACCCCTCGCGCTTCCGCGACGAGTACCGCGAGGCGCTGATGGCGGTCATCGAGGCGAAGGTCGCAGGTCAGCAGGTCGTGGAGGCGCCCGA
>JAKAMV010000648.1 GCA_021812735.1 Chloroflexota bacterium
CCTGCAACGGCCGACCCCGCGGCTGCGGAGGCGGACCGCGCCCGGCTGGAGAAGGAGCTCGCCGACGCGGAGCGCCTGTGGGAGGCCGCTCGGGCGCGCCTCGCGAACGACGCCTTCACCGCCAAGGCCCCGCCCGCGATCGTGGACGGGGCGCGCGCCCGGGAGGCCGAGCTGGCGGAGCAGGTGGCGCGCCTCCGGGAGCGCCTCGGCCGCTGATCCGGAGGTGGGCGGCCACGACCGCTGCTAGGATGACCCTGACCCGGCCACCCGCCGAGCGATGGAGGATTGCGTGCCGTTCCTGAAGCGCCGCGGAAGTGCACCGCCGCCCAAGCCCGCCGCCGCAGCCGGCGCTGCCCGCCTGGGGCTGCCCGAGGAGGTGGTCGCGCAGGACTTCTCGCTCAAGCTCTACTACGCGGGCAAGAGCAGCGAGGGTGTGCGGATGCGCGCTGGCCCACGCGCGCTCGCGGAGCTGCCCGGGATGCTCGTGGGCTTCGCGAAGGGCGAGGTCGAGGTGGTGGACCCCCTCCCGCTCGAGTTCTCCCAGGCGATGCCCCAGATCGTGCACCCGTCCGAGGCCATGCAGTGGCTCCAGGCGCACCACGAGCTCAGCCCGGTCACCCGCCACGCGCTCATGGTCCTCGAGTCGATCGACGCGGTCGACCTCGCGTTCGACACCTTCGCGTGTGCCCTGCTCGACGGCGAGACCGACACCTCGGGCTACCCCGAGTACAACGCCGTCGTCGGCGGTGTGGCCTCCCACTGGGATGAGGCCACGGGCGACATGGTCGTCCGGGCCGTCGTCGGCTGGGGCGGCCGGGGAGCCCGCGGCGACACCGACCGGATCGCCCAGCGGATCCTGGCCGGCATCCTCGGCAATGTGCTGGGCAGCCAGCACGCGATCGGCCTCACCGCCGTGGAGCGACCGGTCCCGGCTGCGGGGCGGGGCGGGCTGGTGTGTGCCCACTGCGGCTTCGCGTCAGGCCACGAGCGCGCCTTCTACTGCCCCAAGTGCGGCATGCGGCTGCTCCGCGGCTGACTGCCCCCAGGACCCATTGACCAATGCCCATCTACGACTACGTCTGCACCGCCTGCGACCACCGCGCCGACATCCTGCACGGGATCAATGACCCCGGACCCAACTTCTGCCCTTCATGCGGGAAGGAGGGGACGATGCGCAAGCTGTTCTCGGCCCCCTCGATCCACTTCAAGGGCTCGGGCTGGGCGAAGAAGGACCGAGGCGGCGGCAGCACGAAGGCGGCGTCCAAGTCCTCGGCCAGCTCGACGGCATCCACGCCGGCCGAGTCCGCGAGCGCTGGCCCGGCGTCCACCGGCTCCTCGTCCGACTCGAGGGATTGAGCGATGCCATCCGCCGCCGACTGGATCACCTTGGGCGAGGCGGCCGAGATCCTGGCCGCCGCGAACGTGCGCTTCGCCCCATCGACCATCGGCGGGTGGGCGCGCTCGGGCAAGCTCTCGAGCATCAAGCTCGGCGGTCGCCGGTACGTGCGCCGCGGCGAGGTGAGGGCGCTGGTCGCCGCGCCCCGGCGCGTCAGCGCGGAGCACCTGCAGCCGGGGCTGTTCGAGGACCTGCCCTGACGTCATGAGCGAGGGCCGGATCCGGCGCGAGGCCAGCGAGGTCGAGGCGGAGGTCGAGGACCGCATCGATGGCCTGCGCGCCCTGGCGGAGCGCGTGGCCGGACGTCTCGGCGGGCATCCGGGGGTGGCCCGCCTCCGAGCCGTCATGAGCACCTACGACCGGGCCGGCGGGAGCCTCGTCGCGGGGGGATTGGCCTACACGTCGCTGCTGGCGCTGCTGCCGGCGTTCCTGCTCGCGCTCTCGGTGGTCGGGTTCGTCGTGAGCGCGCCCGACGTGCAGCAGCAGATCGTGGATGCGGTGGCGCAGGCGCTGCCCCCGTTCGAGGAGCTGGCCAAGCTCGCGCTGACCGGGATCGGATCGGGTGCCCTGCCGGGCGGGATCGTCGCGATCGCCACGCTGCTGTGGGGCTCGAGCCGCTTCTACGCGAACCTCGACACGGCGTTCTCGCGGATCTTCCGCGGGGCGCCGAGGCGCAACGCGGTCGTGCAGACCTTCCGGGGCATCGCCCTGACCATCATCCTCGTGCTGGTTCCCGTGGCGCTGCTGACCCTCGGGTCGGTGGTGTCATGGCTCACGCAGCTCGCTCCCGAGGGGGTATCGGTGGGGGCGGCGCTCGCCATCGTCCTCCAGCTGGCCGCCCCGGTCACGTCCCTGCTGGCGTTCGTCGCGACGGTCGCCCTGTGCTATCGGTTCGTCCCGACCGAGCGCATCCCGTGGCGGGCGATCCGCCTGCCCGCCGGAGCGGTCGGGCTGGTGCTCGCGGTGTTCACCCAGGTCTACGTCCTCATCGCACCGCGGCTCATGGGGCTGTGGGCCGTGACCGGCACCGCCCTCGCCCTGATCGCGCTCCTCGCCTGGCTCTCGATCGCGTTCAACGTCCTCCTGCTCGGCGCGGCGTGGACGGAGGTTCGCTCGCGGTCGGCCATCTCGGCCGAGGGCGAGTAGGCCGAGGCGCAGGTCGCGCCGTCGGCCGCTCGCGGTCGAGGCTACCCCTGGCGCGCGCCGCAGCGGCGGCAGAAGCGAGCGTTCGCCGAGAGCGACAGCCCGCACTGGACGCACGGCTGGGGCGTCGGGGTGGCCACCTGCACGCGACCGTGGTCGGCCGTCGCGGACGGGCCCGCCTCCATGACCTCTCGAGCGGACGCGGCCCACATGGAGGCGGCGTCGGCGGAGGGCACCATCCTTCGGCCGGCGATGGTGGTCGCCTCTGCCTGCCGACCCGGGGCCACGGGCCAGCTGGGCCGGCGCGGCCACTCCGGGGCGGAGCCGTCGTCGGGGGCGACGGTGAGCCACCCCGGGGCCAGCGCATCGGCGGGGCCGGGAGCGGGTGCGACGGGGGCTGCTGCGGCAGCCGGCTCGACCGCCTCGACCGGGGCGGCGGTGGCCGCGATCGGCTGCGGGGCCTCGGGCGCTGGCGCCGCGGCTGGGGCCATGGGCTGGATGAGGTCGGGCGGCGGCGGGGGCGCGAGCGGTGCGTCCAGTTCAGCCGCGGGCTCGGGCAAGGCGGCGGCCGGGAGACTGGCCGCGGCATCGGGCGGCTCGACGGTCACGGGTGCCGCCGCGACGTCTGCCGCGAGGGCCTCGGGGGTTGGAGCCGGCGCAGCGGCCGATGCGCTCGCGGGCTCGACAGCGGAGGCCGCCGCCTCCCCGGTGGCCGGCCCGGACCCGGCCAGCGCGGCCTCGGGGACGCCGCCGGCGACGGGCGCGGCCTCGGAGGGCACGACGACGCTGTCGTGCTCGTGGGCCGCCTCGTACGCCGCGATCGCGTCGTCGAGGCTCTCCCCGAGCCTGAGCCCCTGGATCGCGCGTTCCGGCGTTGGCGCGGGCCCGGCCGGCTCGGCCGTCACCTCCGCCGCCGCCTCCGGCTGGATCTCCTTCCCAGGTGAGGTGGGCGCCTCAGCCGCCTCGAGCAGAGCAACGTCGGGCGCCGCGTCGACAACGGCGCTGGCCGACGCCTCGACCGACGCGAGCCCGTGGTCGGGGGCCTCAGCCCGCTCCGCCTCCTCGGGAGCCGGGAGGTCGACGGCGGGCCAGGCGGCGATCGCGATCGGCCCCTCGAGCGAGGCCGCCTCCGTGTCCGACGCGATGGCGGCCAGCCGGCCGGCGATCGCCTCGCTGGCGCCGGGCTCGAGGTCCTCCACGGCCCGGTCGCCGGGTCGTGGCGCGCACGACAGACAGCGCCCCTCTTCGGTGTGCCAGCAGTTGGAGCACGTGTACTGGCGGCAGGAGAGGCAGAAGTTGAACGTCTTGTGGAACGCGTCGAGCTGGACGACGGTCGCGGCCAACTCCTCCTCGCCGCGGGCGTCCGCCATAGCCTCCGAGAACGAGTCGTCGGACAGCACGTAATTGCGGAGCCCCTTGGTGAAGGTCCGCGCTCGGCCGAGACGAGAGTTCTGGGGCCGTGCGGTCTCGAATGTGTACCGAGTACCGCACCGCTCGCAGAACGACTCGGTGAGGATCTCCGTCATTGCCCCCGGCTCTCCGACGCTGGGACGCCCCCGACGAGTTCGATCGGGCAGGGCCAGAGTATAGCCAGCGTCGGCTGACGGGCCTTCCTCGGTGGTACCGGCCTCCGACGCCGATGGTTCGGGGCCGATCTGGGCGGCGGTCGGCTCTGGTACGGTTGCCGATGCCATGGTCGCCATCGCAGACCTCGAACGCCTCCTCGAGCGCGTGTTCGAGCGCACCTCTGCCCGCGTGTTCCGCTCCCGGGTGCAGGCCGTCCAGGTCGAGCGGCGGATCGAGCGCGCCATGGAGGCCGGGCGACTGGGCCGCGGGACCGCCACCACCGTGCCCAACCGCTTCCGGGTGCGGCTGCACCCCTCGGACCTCGACGACCTCGCCGCCAGGCGAGGCAGTCTCGACTCGCTGGCGACGGACCTGGCCGACCGGGCGCTCGCCTTCGCCCGCCTGCACGGCTACCACCTCATCACCCGCCCGACGGTGCTCCTGGTCGCCGACCCCTCGGCGGAGCGGCGCGTGGTGGAGGTGGACGCCAGCGTGTGGCGGCCGACGCCTGCTCCCGCCGCGGACGGCGGCCTGGCGCCACGGGCCGTGGCCCCCACGGGAGCAGCCGTGCCAGTTCCGTCCGGGCTCGGGTCACGCCCGGTGGCGATGCCGGATCTGGACGCGGCGCCGGCGCCCCTCGACGACGGCCTTGCCTCGCTCGTGGCCCGACGACCCGCGCCAGCGGACGGCGACGGCATCCCACCGCCGCCCGCGCGCGGCGGCGGGATCCGCGATCTGGCCGACCGGCCGTACGCCGTGCGCCCCGCCGTTCCGGCGCCGGCAACCGCGCTGCTCCGCGTCACGGAGCCGGGCGGGCGCGAGCGGGAGGTCAGGGTCGAGGGGCCGACACTCACGCTGGGCCGGGCGACCGACAACGGCCTGGTCCTCGCCGACGTGCGCGTCTCGCGCCACCACGGGCGCTTCGCCAACCGCAACGGCACACTCGTCTACACGGACCTCGGGAGCACCAACGGCAGCCGTGTCAACGGCATCCGGGTCGACGAGATCGTCCTGGGTGCCGGCGACCGCATCCAGATTGGCAGCGTCGTGGTGGTCGTCGACCAGCTGCCGGGCTGACAGTGGACGGCTTCGTCCTGGCGCTCTGGGTCCTGCGCCTCGGGTTCCTCGCCCTGCTCTACGCCTTCCTGTTCCTGGTGGCACGGGTCCTCGTCCGCGACCTCCGGGCCGCCGCGCGGGGTCCCGCCGAGCCCGGGCGGCTGATCGTCCTCGCCTCGCCGGGCGGTGAGCCGGCGGTGGGCGCCTCGTTCCCGCTGGACGCCGTCACCTCGCTCGGGCGCGACCTGACGAACACGGTGGTCGTGGCTGATCCGTTCGCCTCCTCGGAGCACGCGGTGCTGACCTTCCGCGGCCGCGTGTGGTACGTGGAGGACCGCGGCAGCACGAACGGCACGCTCGTGAACGGCCACCTCGTGACGGCGCCAACACCCATGGGCTTCGGCGACCATCTGCAGATCGGGGAGGTGCAGTTCCGCCTCGACCGGGGCCGCCCGTGAGCGCGCTGGTCGAGGTGCGGCCCGCCGCGCGCCGGATCACTGGAATCCGGCCCCGGATGCGCAAGGTCGAGCTGGGCCTGCTCGTCGTCGCGGCGATCGCGCTCGCGGTCGGCGGCGCGTCGCTCGGCGCCACCGAGCGCTGGCTGCAGGCGCAGGCAGCCGGCGAGAAGCTCACGGCCTTCGGCTTCGCGCCGCCCGACCCGCGGGGTCTCGGCCTGTACATCCTCGCCCTGCTGGCCGTCCACGTGGCGTTCGTGCTTGCCGGGCGGCGCACGGACCAGATCCTGCTGCCGGCGGTGGGCCTGCTCGGCGGCATCGGCCTGCTGCTGATGCAGCGCCTGCCGCAGGGCCTCGTGACGCAGTCGATCGGTC
>JAKAMV010000649.1 GCA_021812735.1 Chloroflexota bacterium
CGACCGACGCCGACTCGTCGGCGACGCCCATCCCGACGAATGCCGCCCGCTGGTAGTGCGCCTTCCAGGCCCCCATGACCTCCATGAGGTACTCGGCGTTGTCCTCGCCGTACTTCTCGACGTACTCGGCGCGGATGGCCTCCATGTCGTCATCGCTGTCGCCCGAGACGCCGAGGCCGACGGACTTGGCGTCGTACCCCTGGTTGCGCTCGACCTGGTCGTGCACGTACCAGTACGTGGTCGAGGCGCTGAACTCGGCCGCATACCGCTCACGGGCCCCGAGGAACAGGGTGATGCAGTCGTGGGCGCGGGGCAGCACCACCGGCGTGGACCGCGCCACGATCCCCGCCGTGGCGCCGCCGCAAAGACCGTAGCCGAGCACGATGGCGTCATACCCGGGGGCAACCGCGTCGATCGCGCGCTGGAGGACGTCGCGCAGCCGGACCGGCTCGTTGTGCAGGCCACGCTCGAAGAGGCGGATGTCCACGACGTGCGGCGAGCGGGCCGCGCACAGGTACACCGGGCGTGCGAGGACGTCGCAGGCGATCACGAGCAGCTTCAACGTGCGGGCCGCAACATCGGCCGATCCTAGCAGCGGAGCCTGCTGGCGCACCTCGTCACAGGGGCACGCGCCGCCTTCCGGGGGCGGGCGCGGACCACGGCCGCCCGGGGACGCTGCGGTCCGCTGGCGTGCAGGCGCGGCCCGGCGCGCCACAATCCGGCCGGCCGGGGCATCCTTAGGGGGATGTCCTCTCCCCGACGCAGCTCACGCGACCCATACCCCACGCCCGACGACGTCCCGTCGGCGCCGCGCCGTCGTGCTGCCCAGGAGCGGGCCGCGCTGGCCTCCTCGACGCGGTCGGCGACCCGGCTCGCGTTCCTGGCCATCGTCATCGCCGGGATCGCGCTCGGGCTCACGGCATGGCGGCTGCTCGCTCCGTCTCCCGCCTCCTGCCAGGACACCGTCTGGAGCTCGGTCCCGGCGGACAACGAGCTCCCCGCGCAGTGGGCACCTCGGGGCACCACCTTCGACACCAATCGCCGCACCGTCACCTTCTCCGGCCCCGACCCTGGCGACGGGTCGGGTGCCCCGACCGTCCTGGCGACGGCGACGTGCTTCCCGGAGGGAGCGGCCGACGCCGTCGGGCGGGCCGCCGCTGCCGCGCGCCAGTACGGCCAGAAGGTCACCGCCAAGGACGACCTCTCGGACGGCGGGTTCGAGTCGACCGACTCCTCCGGCGCGATCTTCCTCGAGTTCCAGCGCGGCAACATCGTCGTCGACCTTGCGGCCGCCGGCGGCGCCACGGCCACCGACATCGAGACCATCGCGTCGGCCTACGACATGGCCCTCGGCGGTGATGGCGGGAGCATCAGCAGCTCGGCGCCGAGCTCCTCCGCGGACCTCGGCTCCGGCAGCCCCTCGCCGTCGGGCCTGACCGGCCTCACGCACGACGCCCCCGAGCTCGAGAAGCTGCTGCCGACCACGGTCGGCGGGGTGGCCATGACGGTGGACAGCGCGCTCGGCAGCGCCATCCTGGGCAGCGACCCGGGCAGCCGCGCCGCGACCGCCGCGCTGCGCGCGGCCGGCAAGACGCCCGACGACCTCCGGTTCGCCGAGTCCTACGACCAGACCGGGACCGTCACGGTCAGCATCGTCGCGATGGCCGTGAAGGGCCTCGACGGGGCGAAGGTGGACGCGATGGTGCTCGACTGGTTCCAGCTCGCGGGCCCCGGCGTCACCAGCTCCGACGTCCAGCTGGCCGGCAAGACGTGGACCCTCTACGACCTCGGCGACGAGGGCACGCTGAGCTATGTCCGTATCGACGGCACGGCCGTGATCGTGATCACCGCCCAGGACCAGGCCTCCGCCCAGCAGGCCGCCGCCGCGATGCCCTGAGCCTGGCGGCGGTGAGCCGGACCGCACCGAGCCGCGGGCTCTCCGGCCCCGGCGCGGCCAGTCCCGGACAGGGGTCGATCGGCCTCGATCCGCACCTCGCGGGCACGAGCGTATGCTGCGCGTGGATCGAGGCTCGGCCCGACCTCGCATGCAGGACTCGGAGATCGCGATGCGCGAGCAGCTGGTCGCCTGGGCAGGCGACTGCGTCGTCCGTGGGGATGTGAGCGTCGGTGACGGGCGCATCAGCGATCAGGTCAACCAGGCGGCGCTGCTGACCTTCTTCGGGGCGACGCTCGAGGCGCTCGAGGACGGCCACCGCGTCGAGGTGGAGGAGCTGGAGGTCGAGCGCCACGAACTCCACATCATCGAGGTCGAGGGCCATCGCGGCGACCCGAACCGCCGCCTCCGCACGGTTCCCGAGCGTGTGCGGATGCAGGTCGGCCCGTTCGAGGTCACCGGCAACCTCCACCGTCAGCCCAGCGCCGCGCCGCTCGCCTCCCTCGCCCGCTGGATGCGGTTCGTTCCGATGACCGAGGCGGAGTTCCACGTCGCGGGCACCGCCGCGACGCCGACCCGCAGGGACGTCGTGCTCGTCAACCGGGAGCGCATCAGCCGCACCGAGACCCTTGCGGCGTGGCCGAGCGGGGAGGGGCCGGCTGCCGAAGCCGGCTGAGGCGGAACCCCGCTGGCGGGAGCCCGGCAGGCCCGAGCGTGCAGAATCGCCCAGCAGCGGGCGGGCGACCGTGGTTCAATCTCGCCGTCATTTCGCGCGCCGATGCCCGAGCGCTGGCGGACCGTCGGAATGGCCGAGGCGGTCGTCTCCCCCAACACCGCCCCGGTGGTCGGTCGCCCACTCTCCCCGGGCGACCGACCACCACTCGCCTCCCGGCCGCCTCCTGGCCGCAGGGCTCCCGCTCGAGGCCCCCGTGCCACGACAGGCCGCACGGCACCTTGGCGCCCGGCGGACGACGTTTCGGGCCGTTCGGCACATCTGGCGATGCCGGCCCGCCGCGACCCTAGGGCCATGGCTGCAACCGTCCCGTCGGACGCGCGCGTCCCGGCCGCCAACCCCAGCCGCGCAGCCCGGACCCTGCTCGTCGAGGGCGTCGTCCAGGGTGTGGGCTTCCGCCCGTTCGTGTGGCGTCTCGCGACGGAGCTGGGTCTCGCTGGACGCGTCCGCAACGCGGCGGGCCGCGTGGAGGTCGAGGCGGCAGGGCCGCCCGCCGCCCTCAACGCCCTCGCGCGCCGTCTGAGCACGGACGCCCCGCCCCGTGCCCGCGTGGAGCGCGTGGTCGAGCTGCCGCTGGGCCCAGCCGCGGCGGCGGCCCTCCCGGTCCCCTTCGAGATCGACCAGAGCGTCGTTGCGCCGGCCCTCGACCGGCTGTTCCCGCCGGACATCGCGACGTGCGACGACTGCCTCTCCGAGCTCTTCGACCCGACCGACCGCCGGTATCGGTACCCCTTCACCAACTGCACGAATTGCGGCCCGCGGGCCACCATCATCGACGAGCTCCCCTATGACCGGGCGCAGACGACGATGCGGCCGTTCCGGCTGTGCGAGGCCTGCGAGCGGGAGTACCGGGACCCGGCCGACCGCCGCTTCCACGCCGAGCCAGTGGCGTGCCCCGCCTGCGGCCCCCGGCTCACGTGGCGGGAGGCCGGCGCGCCCTCGGCGACGGCAACCGCAGAGGCGGCTCTGGCGTCGGGGATCAGCGCGCTCCGCTCGGGGCGGATCGTCGCGGTGAAGGGTCTGGGCGGCTACCACCTCGCGTGCGACGCCACCGACGAGGCGACGGTCCGGCGGCTCCGCGACCGGAAGCGCCGCTGGGCCAAGCCGTTCGCCATCATGGTTCGCGACCTCGCCACGGCGGAGGTGCTGTGCCGCGTCAGCGGGCTCGAGCGCCGACTGCTGACCGGCCCGGCGCGGCCGATCGTGCTGCTCGAGGCGACCGCCGGCGCCCGCCGCCGGCTCGCGCGCTCCGTCGCCGCGGGGAACCGCCGCTTGGGCGTCTTCCTGCCGTACACGCCGCTCCACCACCTCCTCCTCGCGCACCTTGACCGTCCACTCGTCCTCACCTCGGGCAATCTCGCCGACGAGCCCCTCGCCACCGACGACGAGGACGCGTTGGCCCGCCTCGCCGGCCTCGCTGACGGCTTCCTCGCCCACGACCGCGAGATCCGCGCACGCTATGACGACTCGGTCACGCGAGTCGTCGCGGGACGCGAGAGCGTGGTCCGCCGGGCGCGCGGCTATGCCCCGGAGCCGATGCCGCTGCCGATCCCGGCCGCCGTCCCGCTGCTGGCCGTGGGCGCCGAGCTCAAGCACACGTTCACGCTCGGCCGCGGCCGCCGCGCCCACATCGCGCCGCACAACGGCGACCTCGAGGACCTCGCGACGCACCGGGCGTTCACCGACGGCCTTGCCCACCTCTCGCGGCTGCTCGCCCTGGAGCCGGAGGTGGTCGTCCACGACCTCCACCCCGAGTACCTCTCGACCAAGCACGCGGTGGCGCGATTCCCGGCGGACAGGAGGATGGCCGTCCAGCACCACCACGCCCACGTCGCGGCGTGCGCCGCCGAGCACGGCATCACCGGGCTGTTCCTGGGCGTTGCCTACGACGGTCTGGGCATGGGTGATGACGGCACGCTCTGGGGAGGCGAGGTGCTCCTTGCGGACCTGCGCGGCTACCGGCGCCTCGCGCGCTTCGCCCGGGCGCCGCTTCCCGGGGGCGCGCTCGCGGTCAAGCGCCCGTATCGGATGGCGCTCGGGTACCTGTACGGTGCCGAACCGTTCGTCGACGGGTCGGCCGGGCTCGTCGGGGCCGACGAGGCGGCGTCCCCCTTCCTCGCCCGTCTCGACCCTCGCGAGACCGCCCTCGTGCGGGCGCAGATCACCCGCCGGCTCAACGCCCCGGTCGCCTCATCGGCCGGACGGCTGTTCGACGCCGCCGCCGCGCTGCTCGGCATCCGGGACGTGGCGGAGTACGAGGCCCAGGCGGCGATCGACCTCGAGCTCGCCGCGGGCGACCGCCGCGCGGACCCGCTGCCGTACCTCGTCCGCCGCCGCGACGGCCTGCTGGTCTACGACCCCCGGCCCACGCTGGCCGCGCTGCTGGACCCGGGCTCAGCGCCCGGGATCCGGGCCGCCCGGTTCCAGGCCACGATCGCCGAGGTGACCCGCGAGCTGCTCGCGGAGGCGAGGGACCAGACGGGGGTCCGGACGGTGTGCCTCTCAGGCGGCGTGTTCCAGAACCGCCGCCTGGCGTCGACGCTGCTGCGCGACCTGGCGGCCGACGGTTTCGAGCCGCACATCAGCGGGCAGGTCCCGGTGAACGACGGTGGCGTGAGCTATGGCCAGGCCGCGGTCGCCGCGGCCAGACTCGCCGCCGGTGCCTCGGGCGCGCCGGGGCAGGAGGGCTGAACGCGATGTGCCTTGGGATCCCCGGGCGGGTCACCGAGATCCGTGACGAGGCCGGCCTGGCGATGGGCAAGGTGGACTTCGGCGGGGTCCGCAAGGACGCCTGCCTCGCCTACCTGCCCGATGTCCAGCCGGGCGACTACGTGATCGTCCATGTCGGGTTCGCGATCTCCAGGGTGGACGAGGCCGAGGCGCTCAAGACCCTCGAGATCCTTGCCGAGATGGGCGCGATGGAGCCCGAGCTGATGACGCTCGGGCCCGGTATGGACGAGCCGCGCGTGGTCAGCGACGACGACCCGCCGAGCGCGGCCCCCAGCCCGGCCCGGGCGCCGTCGACGCTGGCGGGACCGGAGCCGTGAAGTACCTCGACGAGTACCGCGACCCCGTCCTCGCCAAGAAGCTGCTGGTCGAGATCCACCGGATCACGACCCGGCCGTGGACCCTGATGGAGGTCTGCGGCGGCCAGACCCACACGATCGTCAAGCAGGGGATCGACGAGGCGCTCCCCGAGGGCGTCCGGATGATCCACGGGCCCGGCTGCCCGGTCTGCGTCACGCCGCTCGAGCAGGTCGACAAGGCGCTCGCCATCGCCGTGCGCCCCGACGTCATCTTCGCCAGCTACGGCGACATGCTGCGCGTTCCCGGCTCGACCACCGACCTC
>JAKAMV010000032.1 GCA_021812735.1 Chloroflexota bacterium
ATCGGGCCGGGCCGCGAGCCGCGCCGGGCGCTACCGTATCCGGCCGGGCGCCGGGCCGCGAGCCGGGCCCGCTCGGGCCAGTCTCGGTCCGAGACCCGGTCCATGGCGGCGCCGACACCGCCCCGGTAGACTTCCGCCCCTCACCCGCGCCCGCCGCGGCCGACCCCCCCCTGCGTCCGGAGTACCCGTGTTCTCGTTCCTCAAGCGCTTCAGCGTCTCCACGCCGTGGATCGACGTCGTCCAGCTCGACACCCTCCTGCAGCAGAACGCCGTCCGAGTCCTGGACGTGCGCGAGGACCACGAGTTCCGGAAGGGCCACCTGCCGGGCGCGATGCACGTCCCCGTCAAGCGCCTGCCGGACCGGCTGGCCAAGCTCAAGCACGACAAGCCGTACGCGGTGATCTGCGAGTCGGGCAGCCGCAGCGCGAGCGCCACGAACCTCCTGTTGGCGCAGGGGTTCGAGGGGGCCACCTCGGTGCGCGGGGGCACGACCGCCTGGCGCCGCAGCGGACGGCCGCTGGTGCGCTGACCCGCCCCGCCCGCGCGGCCCGCGACGGCGCCTGTCTGCCGGGCGCGCCTACTCCGCGGTGACGTCCCCGAGCGCCGCATCCAGCTCGCGCAGCGCCTCGGCGATCCGGCGAAGCTGCGCGGGCGGCGTCGCGGCGAGCCGGCCGGCCAGCCAGTCCAAGGTCCGGCCCCGCGCCTCGGCGAACTGCCGCTCGCCCTCGGGGCTGACCGTGAGCCGCACCCGCCGCCGCGAGTCGGGGTCCGGCTCCCGCACGACGAGCCCGTCGCGCACGAGTCGTGACACCAGCTCCGAGACCGCCGGCATGGACGCCCCCAGGTGCTCGGCGACGCTCGAGAGGTCCGTGCCCGGGTGGCGTCCGACGAACAGCAGGACGCGGAACTGCGGCACCGACACGCCCTCGGCACGGCCCTCGCGCATCCGGCCCCGGACGGCGCGCATGGTTGACGGCACGACCTCGAGCACCGCCTCGGCGGTGTCGCGGGCCAGATCGGATTCGGCGGGTGACGGCTCCACGCGCCTAGTCTAGAATGTTCGGCAGACGAATTGTTCGGCGTTGTCGCCACGCAAGGCCCCGCCCCTAGCCCGGATGGACACCATGGCCCACGCGATCGAGTGTTCCGCGCTCACCCGTCGCTTCGAGACCGTGACCGCGGTCGATTCGCTCTCGCTCGAGGTCCCCTCGGGCGAGATGTTCGGCCTGCTGGGTCCCAACGGCGCGGGCAAGACCACCACCATCAAGATGCTGATCACGCTGCTCGAGCCCACATCCGGGCACGCGACCGTCGCCGGTCACGACATCGTCCGCGACGCCCGCGCCGTCCGGCGCTCGATCGGCTACGTGCCCCAGCTGCTGTCCTCGGACGGCACGCTCACCGCCCGCGAGAACCTCGACATCTCGGGTCGGCTGTACCACGTCCCGCGCGGCGAGCGTCGCGACCGGATCGACGAGTCGCTCGAGTTCATGGGCCTCTCCGACGTGGGCGACCGCCTCGTGCGGACCTTCTCGGGCGGCATGATCCGCCGGCTCGAGATCGCCCAGGCGATGCTCCACCGGCCCGCCGTCCTGTTCCTGGACGAGCCCACGGTGGGTCTCGACCCGGTCGCCCGCAGGGCGGTCTGGGAGCACGTCCGACGCCTCCGCGAGCGCGACGCGACCACGGTCATGCTCACGACGCACTACATGGAGGAGGCGGCCGAGCTGTGCGAGCGGGTGGGGATCATGCACCTCGGCAATCTCGTCGCCCTCGGCACGCCCGCTGATCTCGAGGCGCAGGTCGGCCCCGGCGCCACGCTCGACGCCGTGTTCACCCACTTCACCGGCACCGGCCTCGAAGACGGAGGATCGTTCCGTGACGTCGCTCGAACGCGTCGCACCGCGCGCCGCCTCGGCTGAGCCCGCCGCCCCGGTCCGGTTCCTGCTCGACGCCTGGACCGTCGCCCAGGCCGAGCTGCGCAAGCTCGTCCACGACCCCACCGAGGTCGCCACGCGGGCCGTCCAGCCCATCCTGTGGCTGGTGGTCTTCGGCCAGGTGATGGCCCAGTCGCGGGTGATCGCGACCGGGAACCTCTCGTACATGGACTTCCTGACGCCCGGCGTGCTCGCCCAGAGCGCCCTGTTCAGCGCCATCTTCTTCGGCATCGCGGTCATCTGGGAGCGCGACCTGGGCGTCCTGCACAAGTACCTGGTGAGCCCGGCCTCGCGCGCGTCGCTGGTGGCCGGCAAGGCGCTGGCGGGCGGCCTCCGCGCGCTGGTCCAGACCTTCGTCGTGTACGTCGTCGCGGTGCTGATCGGGATCCACCTGCGCTGGGAGGCCCCGGCGCTCGCCGGCGCCGCGCTGGTGGTGGTCCTGGGCGCCGCTGGGTTCGCCACGTTCTCGCTGATCGTGGCCTGCCTGGTGCGAACGCGGGAGCGGTTCATGGGCATCGGCCAGATCCTGACAATGCCGCTGTTCTTCGCCAGCTCCGCCATCTACCCGATCTCGATGATGCCCGCCTGGCTCCAGGTCTTCGCCCACCTCAACCCGCTCACCTACCAGGTGGACGCGCTCCGGGCGCTGATGATCCAGGGCGGGCCGTCCACCTATCCGATCACCCTGGACATCGGCGTGCTCGCGTTGACCGTCGTGGTGCTGGTCGCCATCGCGGCCAGGCTGTACCCGCGGCTGGCGCAGTAGGGCTCCCGACTCGCCCGCGCCGACGGCGCAGCAGCCGCGGCGGGCGCGGGGCGACCTCCCGGACACCCGGCCGACCGCTTCGCGACTCCGGAACGCAATGCGCGGCATCATGGAGGCTACTCGCTGCTGGAGGCTCGAACGCGATGCACGTCGGACTGGTTGGACTCGGCCGCATGGGGGCCAACATGGCTCGCCGCTGGCGCCGCAACGGCCACACGGTGATCGGCTACGCCCGCACCGCGGCCACGGTGGACGGCCTGGTCGCCGACGGGGCGATCGACGCCGGCGCCCACTCGCTGGCGGACCTCGTGGCGCAGCTGCCCGCGCCGCGCGTGCTGTGGGTGATGGTGCCGGCGGCGTCCGTGGACGCGACGCTGGCGGACCTGTCCCCGCTCCTCGCGGCAGGCGACATCGTGATCGACGGCGGCAACTCCTGGTACCGCGACGACATCCGCCGCGCGAGGGAGCTCGCGCCCCGGGGCATCGCGTACGTGGACTGCGGCACCAGCGGCGGCACGCACGGCCTCGAGCGCGGCTACTGCCTGATGGTGGGCGGCCCGGCCGACGCGGTGGCGACGCTCGACCCGATCCTGCGGGCCCTCGCCCCGGGCATGGCGCGCGCCGAGCGGACGCCCGGCCGCACCGGCACGCCGACCGCCGCCGAGGAGGGCTACCTCCACTGCGGGCCGTCGGGCGCGGGCCACTTCGTCAAGATGGTCCACAACGGCATCGAGTACGGCGTCATGGCCGCGTACGCGGAGGGGTTCAACATCCTCCACCACGCGAACGCGGGCGCGGCCGGCCGCGAGGTCAACGCGGAGACGAGCCCGCTCGCGGAGCCGGAGCTCTACCAGTACGACCTCGACCTCCCCGCGATCGCGGAGGTCTGGCGCCGCGGCAGCGTGATCTCGTCGTGGCTCCTCGACCTCACCGCGCAGGCGATGGTCGCCGACCCCGGCCTCGAGACGTTCGGCGGCACGGTGGCGGACTCCGGCGAGGGCCGCTGGACCAGCATCGCCGCGATCGAGACCTCGACGCCGGCACCGGTGCTGACCACCGCGCTGTACTCGCGCTTCGCCTCGCGCGGCGAGGAGACGTACGGGAACAAGGTCCTCTCGGCGATGCGCTGGGGCTTCGGCGGGCACGCCGAGCTCAAGAAGGAGCCCGGCGAGGCGAAGTAGCCCCACGCGGTCCCGGGAAGAGTTCCGGGGCGCGGATTGCGCCGCGCGGATTGCGCCGTTTGGCCGCGCGTGCGCGCGCGACGCCGGATCGACCCGCCGGGTAAGTGACCAATCGCAGGTCCGGCCCGGTTTCCGGCCCGTGCCGACCGGGCTAGGGCCGGGACCTCCGGCGCCCGGTCGGCCCTTATCCGCGACACCCCCGAAATCGAGCCTGTGCGTAGTTGCCGTGTGTCCCCCGGTCGGGCTGTGGCTGCCGACCGCGAGAGCACGGACTTCTACGCTGGAGGGCCCGATGTCCAACGCACTGGCGATGGCGCTGCCCCGGGTGGAGGACCAGGACCTGATCGACCGGATCATCGGCGACCAGGCGGGCCGACCCGGAGCCCTGCTCGGCATCCTGGAGAAGCTGCAGGACGCCAACCGGCACAAGTACCTGCCCATGGAGTCGCTCGAGTACGTGGCGCTCCGGACCGGCGTGCCGCAGTCACAGGTGTACGGGGTCGCGACGTTCTACGCGCTGTTCAACCTGGACCCGCAGGGCACCCACACGGTGGCGATCTGCCGCGGCACCGCCTGCCACACGCGAGGCTCCCGGGCGCTGCTGGAGCGGGTGAAGCTGCAGCTGGGCCTCGAGGAGTCAGGGACGGCCGACAAGCTGACGCTCACCACCCCGGACCGCAAGTTCACCGTCCGCACCGTGGCCTGCTTCGGCCAGTGCGCGCTGGCTCCCGTGGTCGAGATCGACCACGCCATCCGCGGCCACGTGAAAGAACAGGCGCTCATCCGCGAGGTTGACCTGCTGCGGAAGGAAGCCGCCCGATGAGGATCCAGGACCTCGCCGCCTTCGCCGCCGCCCGCGAGGCGGGCCTGGCCAAGCTGCTGCCGTCCCGGCCGCGGATCGCCGTCGGCATGGGCACCTGCGGGGCCGGCAACGGCGCAGAGGCGGTCTACCACGCGTTCCGGGACGAGATCGACACCAACGGGCTCGACATCTCGCTGGCGCCGGTCGGCTGCTTCGGATTCTGCGCCGAGGAGCCGCTGGTCAACGTGTGGCTGCCGGGCCGTCCGCTGCTGGTCCTCCGGCGCGTGCAGCCCAACCACGTCGGCGCCATCCTCGACGCGGTCGCCCACGGCGGCCTGCCGCCGGCCGAGACGGTCCTGTGCAAGATCGAGGAGTGGGACCACCTGACCGGGCACCTCAAGTACGGCGCCGGCTACCCCGACGTGCCCTCCTGGGACCAGGTCCCCTTCTTCCACGGCCAGGTCAAGATCGTCCTGCGCAACTGCGGGCTGATCAACCCCGACGACATCGAGGAATACATCGGCGTCGGCGGGTACCAGGCCCTGTACAAGGTCCTGATCGACCAGAACCCGACCGCCGTCCTGGAGCAGATGAAGGCGTCCAAGCTCCGGGGCCGCGGCGGGGCGGGCTTCCTGACCGGCAACAAGTGGGAGTTCCTGGCCAAGGCGGCCGGGCCCGAGAAGTACCTCATCTGCAACGCGGACGAGGGCGATCCGGGCGCCTACATGAACCGCAACGAGATCGAGTCGGACCCCCACTCCCTCATCGAGGGCATGGTGATCGCCGGGTATGTCACCGGCGCCCCGCGCGGAATCGTCTACGTCCGCGCCGAGTACCCGCTCGCTGTGCTCCGCCTCGAGCAGGCCATCGAGCAGGCGCGCGCCTACGGGATCCTCGGCGACAACGTCCTGGGCCGCGGCTTCGCGTTCGACCTGGACATGGTCGAGGGCGCCGGCGCCTTCGTCTGCGGCGAGGAGACCGCCCTGATCGCCTCGCTCGAGGGCAAGGCCGGCCGGCCGCGCACCCGCCCGCCGTTCCCCGCCCAGAAGGGCCTCAACGGCAAGCCCACCAACATCAACAACGTCGAGACCTGGTACAACGTCGCGCCGATCGTCGCCAAGGGCCCCGCGTGGTTCACGGAGACCGGGTCGCCCAAGAGCTCGGGCACCAAGGTGTTCAGCCTGGTTGGGAAAGTGCGCAACACGGGTCTCGTGGAGATGCCGCTGGGCACGCCGCTGGCCACGTTCATCTACGACATCGGCGAGGGCGGCACCAACGGCCGCGACATCAAGGCGGTCCAGACCGGCGGTCCGTCCGGCGGCTGCATCCCGGCCGACATGTTCGACACGCCGGTGGATTACGAGACCCTGGCCCAGCTGGGCTCGATCATGGGCTCCGGCGGCATGGTGGTCATGGACGCCGACAACTGCATGGTGGACGTCGCGCGGTACTTCATCGAGTTCACGCACTCGGAGAGCTGCGGCAAGTGCGTCCCCTGCCGCGTGGGCCTCGACAAGGCGCTCCGGATGCTCAACCGGTTCACGGAGGGCACCGCGAGCCTCGACGACCTCGGCCTGCTCGACGAGCTGTGCCGCATGGTGCGGGACACATCCCTGTGCGCCCTCGGCGGCAGCGCCCCCAACCCCGTCCTCACGAGCCTGCGCCACTTCCGGCACGAGTTCGAGGACCACATCGTCGCCAAGCGCTGCCGCGCCGGCGTGTGCCAGGACCTGGCGCTCTCGCCCTGCGAGAACTCCTGCCCGCTGCACATGAACATCCCGCGCTTCCTGCAGCTGTACAACGAGGGCCGGCTCGAGGACGCGTTCCTCTCGGTCGTCATGGACAACCCGCTGCCGGCCTCGACCGGGCGCGTGTGCCAGCACCCCTGCGACGACCGCTGTCGCCGGGCGGGCATCGACGAGCCGGTCAACATGCGCGACGTGCACCGGCTCATCGCCGACGAGATCCTGCTCAGCGACAAGTTCGAGCCGATGGTGGCCCGGGTCCGTGAGCAGCGGCTCGAGCCCACCGGGCGCGAGATCGCGGTCGTGGGCGCCGGTCCGACCGGTCTCGCCTGCGCCTACTACCTGGCGCTGTTCGGCCACAGCGTGGTGGTCTACGACTCGCGGCCCGCGGCTGGCGGCATGCTCCGCTACGCGCTGCCGGAGTACCGCCTGCCCAAGCACGTGCTCGACAGGGAGGTCGAGCTGATCGAGCGGATGGGCGTCCGCTTCATGTTCAACACCAGCGTCGGCACGGACATCTCGCTCAACGACCTCGCGCGCCAGTATGACGCCGTGTTCATGGCGATCGGCACCTGGAAGGAGACGTGGGTCTACCTGCCGGGCACCGAGCTGACGGGCGTGCTCCCAGCGCTGCCGTTCCTCGAGGCCGCCTCGCGCAAGGAGGAGGTGCCCGTCGGCAGCAAGGTCGTGGTCATCGGCGGCGGCAACGCGGCCATCGACTCGGCCCGCACGGCGCGGCGTCTGGGCGCCGAGGTCACCGTCGTGTACCGGCGCGAGCGCAAGGACATGCCGGCCATCCCAGAGGAGATCGAGGCCGCCGAGGACGAGGGCGTCAAGGTGGCATACCTGCTCTCGCCGCACCGGATCGTGGGCGACAAGAACGGTCAAGTCCGCGCCCTCGAGGCGGTGGTCACCAAGCCGGGCGAGTTCGACACGTCGGGCCGCCGCCGGCCGGTGCCCACCGACGAGGTCATCCGACTCGAGTGCGACACCGTGATCCTCGCCGTGGGCGAGGGCGTCGATCCCGACTTCTGCCGCGCCTCCGGCCTCACGCTCAACGAGGACGGGACCATCATGGCGGACCGCTACACGCTCGAGACGAGCCGCGAGCGCTTCTACGCGGGCGGCGACCTGGTCACGGGTGCCTCCAACGTGTCCAACGCGATGGGCCTGGGCAAGAAGGCCGCCCGGGAGATGGACCAGCGGCTGATGGGCCAAAAGCGGTTCCCGCAGCTGATCCCGGCGTTCGCCTACCGCATGGAGCCGCCGGAGACCCCGGCCGAGGTCGGGCGGCACGTGCCGCCCGAGGCGCCGGCCAGCGAACGCGTCAAGTCCTGCGCGGAGGTGTCGCTCGGCCTGACCCCGGCCGCCGCCCTCGCGGAGACGTCCCGCTGCCTTCGCTGCGACATCCGCAGCACCGAGAGGTAGGAGATCGCCTTGGTCGAGAAGGTGAAGGTCCGCATCGACGGCGAGGTGATCGCGGCCACGGCAGGCCAGACCATCCTCGAGGTCGCGCGCGCCAACAGCAAGTACATCCCCGCCCTGTGCTACATGGAAGGCCTCAGCGCCACCGGCGCGTGCCGGCTGTGCGTGGTCGAGGTGTCGGGCGTGGCCAAGCTGGTCCCCGCCTGCACCACGCCCGTCGCCGAGGGGCAGTCGGTTGTGACCTCCACGCCGCAGATCGAGTCGTATCGCAAGATCGCGCTCGAGCTGCTGTTCGCCGAGCGCAACCACGTGTGCGCCGTGTGCGTGTCCTCCGGGCACTGCGAGCTCCAGGCCTTGGCCCAGGAGCACGGCGTCACGCACGTCCGCTACCCGTACAGCTGCCCGCGCCTGCCGGTGGACACGACCCACCCGCGGTACGTCCTGGATCACAACCGCTGCATCCTGTGCGGCCGCTGCGTGCGCACCTGCGCCGAGATCGAGGGCGCCCACGTGTGGGACGTCGCCGGGCGAGGGATCGGGTCCCATCTCGTGTCCGAGCTCCAGCGCCCCTGGGGCGAGGCCACCACCTGCACGAGCTGCGGCAAGTGCGTCCAGGCCTGCCCCACCGGCGCCATGGCCGAGAAGGGCTGGGCCGTGGAGGAGATGACCAAGCACAAGACCGTGGTCAGCCGTCTGACCTCGATGCGCGAGGGATCGTGATGGACAAGGTCAAGATCGGCACCTGCTGGCTCGACGGCTGCTCGGGCTGCCACATGTCGCTGCTGGACGTGGACGAGTCGATCGTGACGATCCTGCGCAAGGCCGACATCGTGTACGGGCCGCTCGTGGACGCCCAGGAGTGGCCCGAGGGCACGGACGTCGCGATCATCGAGGGCGCCGTCAGCAGCCAGGACGACCGCGAGCTGGTGCAGACCGCGCGGGCCCGGAGCAAGTACCTGATCGCGCTGGGTGACTGCGCCGTCACCGGCAACGTCCCGTCGATGCGCAACGGCATCGCCGTGCGCAAGCTCCTCGAGCGGGTCTACGTGGAGGGGGCCGACGTGTCCGCCGGCATCCCGACCGACGGCGTGCCGCCGCTCCTCCGCCAGGCGGAGCCGCTCCGCCAGACGGTCAAGGTGGACCTCCACGTCCCGGGCTGCCCGCCGCGGCCCAACGCCATCCTGATGGTCCTCTCCGAGCTCCTCGAGGGCCGCGAGCCGGACCTCGGCTCCAAGCTCCGGTTCGGGTAGGCAGGCGATGACGACCAAGACGACCCCCAAGCCCCAGGCGGAGGCATCGGCCGCCCGCAAGCTCACCATCCACCCCGTGTCCCGCATCGAGGGACACGCCAAGATCACGATCCGGCTCGACGAGCAGGGCCAGGTCGCCGACACCCAGTTCCACGTCACCCAGGTCCGCGGCTTCGAGAAGTTCGTCGAGGGCCGGCCCTACTACGAGATGCCGTCCATCACCGCGCGGATCTGCGGCATCTGCCCGGTCAGCCACCTGCTGGCCAGCTCCAAGGCCTGTGACTCGATCATGGCGGTGCGGATCCCGCCCGCAGCCGCGAAGGCCCGCGAGCTGCTCCACATGGCGCAGTTCGTCCAGAGCCACGCGCTCTCGTTCTTCCACCTGTCCGCGCCCGACCTCCTGCTGGGCATGGACTACGACCCCGCCAAGCGCAACGTCGCCGGCCTGCTCGAGGAGCATCCGGACGCGCTGCGGGACGGCATCGCCCTGCGCAAGTTCGGCCAGACCCTCATCGAGCGGCTGGGCAAGGAGCGCATCCACCCGTCGTGGACCGTGCCGGGCGGCGTGAACAACCCGATCGACCCGTCGGTCCGCGACAAGACCCTCGCCGAGCTGCCCAGCGCGGTGGCCATCGTCGAGCGGACCCTCGCCATGTGGAAGGCTGCCGTGGAGGGATTCCCGGCCGAGGTCGAGTCCTTCTCGAACTTCCCCACCATGTACTGCGGCAACGTGGGCCCCGACGGCTCGCTGCGCCTGTACGACGGCAACCTGCGGTTCGTCGGCCCGGACGGCGCGATCGTCGCCGACCAGGTGGCCGCCACGGACTACGCGACGTACGTCGCCGAGGCGACGCTCCCCCACTCGTATCTCAAGGCGCCGTACTTCCGGCCCGTCGGCTTCCCCGGCGGCGTCTACCGCGTCGGGCCGCTGGCGCGGCTGAACGTTGCCGACCGGACCGGCACGCCCCTCGCCGACGCGGAGCTGGCCGAGTACCGCCAGCGCTACGGGCGCATCGTCCAGAGCGGGTTCCACTACCACTACGCCCGCCTGATCGAGGCGCTCCACGGTCTCGAGCGGATCGGCGAGCTGCTCGACGACCCAGAGATCCTGGGCACCAGGGTCCGCGCCCACGCCGGCGTGAACAACAACGAGGGCATCGGGGTCATCGAGGCACCGCGCGGGACCCTGATCCACCACTACAAGGTGGACGACAACGGCGCGATGACCTGGGCCAACCTGATCGTCGCGACCGGCCACAACAACCTCGCCATCGGGCGGGGCGTGGAGCAGGTCGCCAAGCGGTTCGTCCACGGCTCGAAGATCGAGGAGGGCGCGCTCAACCGCGTGTCCGCCCTGGTTCGCGCCTACGACCCGTGCCTCTCGTGCTCCACCCACGTCCTCGGCCAGGCCGCCGTCGTGCTCCAGCTGGAGGGACCCGACGGCGAGATCCTCGACGAGATCGGGACCGTGTAGCCCGCTTCCCCGGCCCGCCCGTCCGCGACGGGACCCGGCTGCGCCGGGGTCCCTGCGATTCGGGGCACGGCGCCGGTCCCCGGGGTCGGGGCAACCCAGTCGCGGCACCGGGCGGGTGAACGGACGGCTCCCCCGCCCGGCGATCCGCACGGTGCTGCGTCAGAGGGGGGCGAGCCCCCCGGGCCCGTCGATTGCGCCGCCCTGTGCCGCGGTCTGGCGGTTGGACCGCCCGTTGAGCCGCTCCGTGCCTCCTGCGCGGCGAGCCGTGCCTCCTGAGCCGCTCCGTGCGGCCTGTGCGGCGCGACGCGCATCCTGAGCCGCTCCGTGCGGCCTGCGCGGCGCGACGCGCATCCTGAGCGGCGCGAGCGGGCTCGCGATCCGCATCGGCCGGTTCGCCACGGCGTGCCGCCGCCGCCCGCGCAGGGCACCCCAGCCGCGGAACCCGGGAACGGCGAGTCAGGCCGCCAGGACCTCGACGACGTTCGGGGCGGACGCCGGCTGGCGCAGGCCAAGCGCCAGCGCGAACGCGCCAGCGAGGATCGCCACCACGATGAGCCAGGCGGCCACGATCCCGGCCAACCCGGCCACCAGGCCGAGCGCGAGCGGCGCCGCGAGGATCGCGGCGCCGGAGGCGAGCGTCAGGCGGGCGCTGGCGTGGATCGGCGCGTGCGGCGCATGGGCCAGGGCCAGGCTGACGCCGATCGGGTAGATGGGCGACATGCCGAGACCGCCCAGGACCAGGCCGAGCCCGGCGACCCACGGCTGGGGCGCTGCCCACGCGAGGACCGCGCCGACCGCCGTGACCGCCGCTCCGGCTCGCAGCACCAGAAGCTGCCGGGCCACGTCCACGCGGACGATCGAGGCGAGGAGCCGCCCGACGACCATGCCCAGCACGAAGAGTGACGCGAGCCCCGTCGCGGCCTCGGTGGAGATGCCGGTCCGGCTGGCGACCACCTGGGCCCCCCACACCACGTACGAGAACTCGGCGCTGATGCACAGGGCGAGGAACAGCCACGCGAGCCAGTAGGCGCGCGGGAGCGGGGGCTCGGCCCGGCCCCTCTCGGCGGGAGCGTCCCGGGCGGGCGAGCCCGGCGTCGCGAAGGCGAGCACCAGCAGGAGCGGCACTGGCGTCAGCACGCCGTACCACCAGCCGATGCTCGAGGCCGCGGCGGAGAGCACCAGCGGCCCGACCAGCCCCCCGACGACGGACCACAGGTTGGCGCGCGTGAGGAGCAGCGCGCCGGACGCGCCCTGGCCGAGGGCGCCGTTGACGTGGACGAGCCGGCCACCGAGCGACGCGCCGAACACGAACCCGCCCGCGATGGTCACCAGGACGTTCACGGGAGCCGCGAGCAGTGCCCCCGAGAGCGCGAAGCCGACGACCCAGTAGCGGATCGTCCGGTCGGCGCCGTAGCGCGCGTTGATGCCCCGCGCCAGCGTGCCGCCCAGCAGCATGCCCACGGCCATCGGCGCGTTCGGCATCTGGGCGAGCCACGGCGCCACGTGGAGCGAGGTCTGGACGTGCGGCGTGATGAACCCGACCGCGTACACGATGAAGCCCTCGGCGGCCATCACGAGATAGGCCGTCCAGATCAGACGGCGCATGCCGCGACAGTCTCCTAGAAGGGTCGGGCACCCGACGCCCCGGCGAGGGGGACGGCGCGCTGCCCCTGTCGCCCGGCAGACGGCCGGCGGGCAGCGGCCCCGGCATCCGCTCGCCCGGAGGCTCCGGCGCACCCCCAGCGCCGGGGCGCGGCATCCGGCATTGTGGTGGCGATGCAGCGCGATCCCGCCTCCACCCTCGATCCGGTCACGTTCCGCGCCCTCGCCCTGATGCTCATGCGCGGGCTGGTCAACGGGACGGTGGCGCCCTATGGCACCGTGCTGCTCCTGGAGGCGGGCGTGACCCCCGAGCTGCTCGGGCCGCTCGCCGCCCTCGGGGCCATCGTCACGCTGCTCGCCGCGCCAACGTGGGGACGTCTCGGAGATCGTCACGGCCGGCGGCGGATGCTCGCGATGACGTACGTGGCCGCGATCCCCGTGGCGGCCCTGCACGCGACCGGCATCGCCGCGGCCGTCGCGGTGGCGTACCTCCTCTGGGCCGCCATCTCGTCCGCGTTCATCCCGCTCGCGGACTCGCTGATCCTCGCCCGGCTGCGGGGCGACCGTGCCCGGTTCTCCCGCATCCGGGTGGGCGCCTCGGCCGCCTACATGGTCGCCGTGGTCCTGATCGGCGCCCTGGTCTCCTCCACCGCGCTCGGCTGGGCGGCGCCCGGCGTCGTCGGCGCGATCTGCAGCGGCCTCACCGCGGCGCTGGTGGTGGCCCGGCTGCGGGGCGAGCTCCTCACTGGGACGGGCATCGCGGTCCGCGGCAGCACCGGCATCGTCAGGGGCATCCTCGCCGGGGTCCGGCGCAACCGCTGGTTCCTGGTCGGGCTCGCCGTCGTCTTCTGCGGCTCCAACGCCCCGACGATCTTCACCGGGCCGCGCGTCGCCGAGATCGGCGGCGACGGCTGGCAGATCGGCCTCGCGATCGCCGCCGGGACGCTCGCCGAGCTGCCGGCGTTCCTGACGCTGCCCGCCCTGCTCCGCCTGTTCGGCGGGCGGAGGGTGTTCCTGACCGGCGGGGTGCTGCTCGGCGTGGCGGGTCTGACCTCGGCGCTCGCGCCCACCCCGGAGCTGCTGATCGGCGCCCGGCTGCTGTTCGGCTTTGGCTACGCGTGGGTGGTGCTGCCGTCGCTGGCGGCGATCTCCGCGGCGGCCTCGCCCGACGAGCACGCGGCGTCGGCGGCGCTCCACTTCGCGACCCAGGCAGGGGGGTCGCTGCTCGTGGCGGTGGCGGGGCTCCCCCTGATCGCGGCGACCGGGTCGGTGGCCGCCGTGCTGGCCGCGGCGGCGATCGCGGCGCCGATCGGCGGGGTCATCGCCGTGCGGGCGTGGCCGAGCGTGCCTGCACGGGCCGGGGCGACGGCATGAACCGCCGTCGACCGATCATGGTCCAGGGCTGCACCAGCGATGCCGGCAAGAGCTTCCTCGTGGCGGCCCTGTGCCGGATCCACGCCAGCCGCGGCCGGCGCGTGGCGCCGTTCAAGGCCCAGAACATGAGCAACAACGCCGCCGTCACGCCCGACGGCCTGGAGATCGGCCGGGCGCAGTACCTCCAGGCGCTGGCGGCCCGCGTTGCCCCCGAGGCGCGCCACAACCCGATCCTGCTCAAGCCGTCCGCCGACACGTTCAGCCAGGTGGTCCTGATGGGCCGCTACGACCCCGCCCTCACGGCCCTGCCCTGGGTCGGCCGCTCGGAGCTCATGTGGCCGACGGTCCGCGAGGCGCTGCACTCGCTGCTTGACGAGCACGACCTCGTGGTCATCGAAGGGGCCGGCTCGCCGGCCGAGGTCAACCTGCGCGCCTCGGACATCGTCAACATGCGCGTCGCGCTGGAGTGCGGCGCCGACGTCTACCTCGTGGCCGATATCGACCGCGGAGGGGCGTTCGCACACCTGCTGGGCACGTGGATGTGCCTTGCGCCCGACGAGCGGGCGCTCGTCCGCGGCTTCGTGCTCAACAAGTTCCGCGGCGACCCGGCCCTGCTGGGGAACGCGATGGACTGGCTCCGGGATCAGACCGGCGTCCCGACTGTGGGGATCGTGCCCATGGTCCGCCACCACCTGCCCGAGGAGGACGCGTTCCACCACGCGGCGGCTCCCGTGCCGGGCGACACGAACCTCGCGCTGGTGCTCTACCCGTACGCCAGCAACCTCGACGAGTTCGACCCGCTGCTCCACGAGCCGGGGGTGACCGTCGTTCCGATCCGCGAGCCCCGCCCGCTCGACGGGTTCGCGGCAGTCCTGCTGCCCGGGTCGAAGAACACGGCGGAGAGCCTGCGGCACCTCCGCGCAACCGGCCTTGACGGGCACCTCGAGCGTGCCGCGGCGGCGGGCGTCCCGATCGTTGGCGTGTGCGGCGGGCTGCAGGTGCTGGGGCACCGCGTGCTCGACCCGTTTGGGCTCGAGGGCGGCGACATGGACGGCCTGGGGCTGCTGGACCTCGAGACGACGCTCGATCCGGCCAAGACCACGCGCCAGACGGAGGTTGCATGGCGCGGCGAGCGCCTCCGCGGGTATGAGATCCACCACGGGCGGACGTTGGCAGGCCCGGCGGCCCGGGAGCACCTCTCCGACGGGCTGGGCTGGGAGCAGGGCTCGGTGCGGGGCGTATACGTCCACGGCCTGTTCGAGAACACGGCCTATCGGCAGGCGTTCCTCGAGGGGCTCGGCTGGAGGGGCGTGGCGCGTGACTGGCGTGCCCACCTGGAGGCCGAGCTGGACCGCATCGCCGCGGTGGTGGAGGCGGCCTGGCCGCAGGAATGACCGCCCGGGGACCGTCCACGCGGCGGCGGCGTATGCTCGTTCCATGAGCGTCACTCGCGTCGGGCTGTTCTCCATCCCCGTCACGGACCAGGGCCGCGCGCGCGATTTCTATGTCAACGCCCTGGGCATGGAGCTCGTGCGGGAGATGCCCATGGGCCCCGGCCAGCGCTGGGTGCAGGTCCGACCCGCGGGCGCGGAGACCTCGATCACGCTGGTCACCTGGTTCGACTCGATGCCGGCTGGCTCCGTGACCGGTGTCGTCCTCGAGACCGACGACCTGGACGCGGAGATCGCACGGCTGCGGAGGCTCGGCGTGGACATGGACAGCCCCGTGCGCAACCAGGCGTGGGGCAGCTCGGTGGTGGTCCGCGACCCGGACGGCAACCGCCTGGTGATCCAGAACACGACCGCGACCTGACCGCGACCTGACCACGACCTGACCACGACCGCGGCCAGACCGCGACCCCGTCGCACCGCCGCACCATCCTGCCCAAGCCCGCGAGGAGACCCGCGATGATCCCGATCAAGACCGGCGTCCTGCTCTGGAACCAGGCGTCCGACTGGCCGTCGTACCTAGACGCCGTCCGGCGGATCGATGCCCTCGGCTATGACCACCTGTGGGCGTGGGACCACCTGTACGCCATCTTCGGCGACCCGCTCCAGCCCATCTTCGAGGGCTGGTCGTCGCTCGCCGCCGCAGCCGTGGCCACCGAGCGGCTGCGGCTCGGCCTGCTCGTGGGCGCCAACACGTTCCGCAATCCGGGCGTGGTCGCCAAGACCGCGACCACGCTCGACCACATCTCCGGCGGACGGGCGATCCTCGGCCTCGGCGGCGCGTGGATGGAGCCCGAGCATCGGGCCTTCGGCATCGACTTCGGCTCCGGCTTCGGACAGCGCCTCGACTGGCTCGAGGAGTCCGTGGCGGCGCTCGAGACGATGCTCGGCGGGACGCCGGTGACCTCGGCCCCGGGCGGCCGCTACCGGTTCGAGGCGGCCGAGGTCCACCCGCGACCCGTCCAGACGCGGTTGCCGATCATGATCGGCGGCGCGGGCGAGAAGAAGACGCTCCGAACGGTTGCCCGCCACGCCGACCTGTGGAACGCGATGGGCACCCTCGACACGCTCCGCCACAAGGTGGACGTCCTGCGGGGGCACTGCGAGGCCGAGGGTCGCGACATCGGCCAGATCGAGTTCACCCTGGGCGTCAAGCTCACGCTGCGCGACTCGGCGGCGGAGGCGGAACGCGTCTGGAGGGCCGCCATGGCCCACAACCGGACGCCCCTGGCGGAGGTCGAGGGCGACGTGACGTTCCTCAACGCCACGCCCGAGGAGGCGGCCGAGCGGCTGGCGCCCTACCTTGAGCTCGGGTTCCGAACGCTCATCACCGAGCAACCGGCCCCGTACGACACCGAGACGCTCGAGCGCTTCATCGGCCAGGTCAAGCCGCTGCTCGAGCGCGGCTGACGCCCGTTCCTCGCGCCGGGCAACCGGCAAGTCCGGGCGCGCGCCGTCTGGGCCTGCCCCGGGCCTACCGGATCCGCTCCAGCGAGACGGCCGGGATCGTCCGGGTCGTCTTGCGCTCGTAGTCGGTGAAGCCCGGGTGCTGCGCGGCGTGGACGCCCCAGAGGCGGTCGCGCTCGGGGCCGGCGTCCTCGACATGCGCCAGCGCCCGGAACGTCTGGCCCTCGGCCTCGACGGTGACCTCGGGGTGCGCGAGCAGGTTCGCGTACCAAGCCGGGTTCTCGGGCGCGCCTCCCTTCGAGGCCATGACCACGTAGCGATCGCCGTCGCGGCTGTACACGAGCGGGGCGATTCGCGGCTCGCCCGTCCGGGCCCCGACGGTGTGGAGCAGCAGGACGGGCCGGCCCTGGAAGGGGCCGGAGATGATCCGGCCGCCGTTCGCGCGGTGCTGCGCGATCAGGTCTCGGGTGAACTCGGCAGGGTCGGGGCGGGGATCGGGGGAAGTCATCCGCGGATCGTAGTCGCCCGCCGGAATTCTTGCGCGATCAACTACACGGGCCCGGCGCGGGGCGGCCAGCCGGGCCCGCCGCAGCCGACGCGGGGTCAGCGCGGCCGGCGGCACGCCTCGTCGAAGCGGGCGAGCTCGTCGGCCAGGATGAGCGGGCGCCGGTGCTGGCGATCGGTGGGCGCCTCGGCGTTCACGCGCGCCACTGCGGCATTGATCCGGACCACCAGCTCCTCGAGCGCGGCCCGGTCGCGGCGACGGGCCGAGGACGTGGGCGGGGCGTCGGCGAGCGCCCGCGCGAAGATCGCCTCGCGCTCGGCGAACAGGCCGCGCGCTTCCTTGTCCGCCTCGATCCAGGGGGGCGCGACGCCGTAGTTCTTCAGCATATGGAACGCGAGGCCCCACTCGCCAGCGTAGGGGTTCTCGTCGTTGGGCAGGGGCTCGCCCTGGTGGGGCAGGTTGTCGAACCTGCCCTCGCCGATCGCCTCGCGGATCTGGCGGTCGATCAGCGTCTCCCAGTCCGGGCCGACCTCCATCCGGCCGTCGGGGCCGCGCCGGTGGACGTGCGACTTGGGGTCGGGGGCATCGGGCATGGGCCCATGGTTGCCCGGAGGCTCGCCCCCGGTCAAGGGCGGGGCGCGCGGGGCGTCAGACCGCGCTGGCCGCCGCCGCGGGCGCCGAGAGCGACGCTGGCGATGCCGTCCGCCAGCGGGCCGGCACCTCGGTGCCGCGCGCGGCCGCGAACCGCGGCAGGGCCGACGCGAGGAACATGCCCGCCCAGACCGGGAAGCCGACGGCGTCGGCGAGGGCGGTGGCCCCGGAGAGCACGAGGCCGGCCGCCGTGAACGCCGCCGCGTTCCGCGCGGTCATGCTCGCCTGTGCCGCGACCAGGGCTGGGCCGCCGGTGAGCCGGAACAGACGCTCGGTCTGGGCGAGCACGGTGGCCTGGTAGCCGATGGCGCTGACCGTCACCGCGGCGAGCAGGACCAGGGCCGCGGCGTCATTGCCGGGGAACGCCGCCAGGCACAGCAGCATGCCGACGCCGCGAAGCGCGTACGACGCCCGCAGCAGACGGGCCGACGACACCTGGGCCATGACGCCACCGACCACCGCCGACGCGGCCAGCGACGCGAGCGCCCACACGCCCGACAGCACCACCGCGAACCCCGGCGACATGCCGAGGACCGCCACCGCGAACACGCCGAGGTACGGTGTCAGGCCCACGCCCACGGCATTCCACGTGGAGGCGCGGACGAAGGAGCGCAGCGTCGGGGAGGGCGCCGGGGCGGTCTCGGCACGGGGGATCGACACCCGGCCCGGGCTCGGCAGCCGGATGACGGCCCGGAGCAGCGGCAGCGAGGCGAGGAAGGCGGCCGCGAACAGCGCCGCGTACAGCCAGGCGGCGACGGTGCTGCCCGCCGCGTCGAGCACCACACCGGCGGGCAGCAGCAGCAGCGCCGAGGCGCCGGCCGTCATGCCCATCATCTTGGGGGTCACGCGGCGGCGCTCCTCCTCGGGCAGGACGATGGCGAGCCAGGAGAACAGGTTCGCCTCCGCCACCAAGGCCCCGGAGTTGCCCACCAGCACGATCAGCGCGATCAGGGCGACCGCAACGCCGTCGGCCACCAGGTGCAGGGCGACGGCCACGGCGACCGCGGCGAACCACAGGCCGCGCGTCTCGGTGGCCGCGATCAGCGCGACCGTGATGCGCCGGAGGTTCCCGTCCGTGCGGCGAAGGGCCGTGGGCATGAACGCCTGGGCCGCCGAGCCGAGAACAGGGAGCAGGCCGATGAAGGTGACGAACGCGGGGTTGGCGCCCAGCACCAGCAGGAACGGCACGAACAGGGCGTCCGTCGCGAATGCCGCCACGATCGCCTGCGACCCGGCGATCACCTGGTACGGGCGGTTGCGCCGGGCCGCGAAGACGCGCCACGGGTTGAGGGGAGCGATGAGCGGGCGGGTGCTCAGCTTGGTCATTCGAAAAGTCGCAGTTTCGTAGGTGAATGGTGCATGTGACCTTGCTATCGTAGGTCAGCAATGCCTAAGCGTCCAATATGTGATGCAGCCGGTGCATTCAGCCGAGATTTCCTCAAGCGCCCCGGCGCCCTGGCGCCAGCCGGGTGATACTCGCGCTGCCATGCCTGACTCGCTGACCCTCCTGTTCGACGCCGACGACACGCTCTGGGACAACAACATCCACTTCGAGCGCGCGATCGAGGCGTGGCTCGGGGTGGTGGTCAACGGGGCGTGGACCCCGGAGGCGGCCCGCGCCGAGCTCGACCGCATCGAGGAGGCGAACTTCACGACCGGCGGGGTGGGCACGGCCCCGTTCGGCGTGCACCTGCGGCTGGCGGCCGAGGCGATCATGCCGCCCGGTGACCTGGCGACCGCGCTGCCCCGGATCGAGGCGATCGTGGGCACGATGCCGCGCGGCGCCGTCACGCTGCTGCCGGGCGTCGCCGAGACGCTCGACACGCTCGGCCGGCGGCACACGCTCGGCCTTGTCACGCGCGGCGACCCCGCCGAGCAGTGGGCCAAGATCGACGCCTCGGGGCTCCGGGACCGGTTCGCGCACGTCGCGGTGGTGGAGCACAAGGTGCCCGAGACCTATCGCGAGCTGGCCGAACGCTGGGGCCTGGACCCGGCTGCCACCGTGATGATCGGCAACTCGCCCCGCTCGGACATCGTGCCCGCCCGGGCAGCCGGGTTCCGGGCGGTGCTGGTGAGCCACGCCACCACCTGGCGGCTGGAGCTGGCCGAGGTGGACCCCGACGACCCCGGGGTGAGCCAAGCAGACCGGTTCGAGGATCTGCTCGGGCTGTTCTAGCGGCGCCCGAGGGGCGCGGCAGGCCGCTCGGGCGCCGCGCCCCGGGCGGGACCGGCCCGCGTTGCGGGGAGCGGCCAGCCGGGGGCCGGCTCGGCCCCCGGACCCGCCTGACTACCGGAGGAGCGACTCCATCTGCTTGGCGATGAACCCGGCAGCAAAACCCGGGGCCAGCCGGACCAGCCTGTCCATCATCGAGGCGTCGCCGCCCACCAGAACACGGTAGCGGTTGCTGACCATTCCCTCGACGATCTTGCGGGCAGCCGCCTGCGCGGTGGTGGTCCTGGGCTGCTTGCCGCCGCCCGCCATGGCCGGGATGGCCACGCCGGAGTTCTGCGTGATGTTGGTGGCCACGGCGCCCGGGAACACCACCGTCACGTGGACCCGGGTCCCCCGCAGCTCGGCGTGCAACCCCTCGGTCATGAGTTTCACGGCGGCCTTCGAGGCCCCGTACACGGTCTGCCCGGGCACGGGCAGGAACCCGCCCATGCTCGAGATGTTCACGATGTGCCCCTCGGGCCGCGCCAGCAGCACCGGCAGGAACGCCTTGGTCATGTGCAGCGTGCCGCGCCAGTTCACGTTCATCACGCGGTCGATCTGCTCGTAAGACAGGTCCGCCAGCCTCACGAACGGCTGGATGATCCCTGCGCAGTGGATCACGCCGTCCGCCGGGCCGTGGCGGGCCGCCACCACCGAGGGCAGCGCCTCGACGGCCTCCCTGTCGGTGATGTCGGCCAGGTGGGTCGAGATCGCTGCGCCGGGCCCGGCCAGGACGGCCGTCTCGGCGAGCGTCGCCTCGTTGACGTCCACGGCGGCAACCTTGGCGCCGCGCCGGAGCAGCTCCAGGGCCACCTCGCGGCCCATGCCGCTGCCGGCACCGGTGACGACGATGACTTTGCCGGTCGGCTGCATGGACGACGCTCCCTTCCTATCGCGTGGCCTTCGGCAGGACTCTAGCCCTGCCCCGGGCCCGGGCGCTGAGGCGGTGCGCGGCGCGAGGCCGTCGCGAAGCAGGTCATCCCCGCCGCGACGGCCCCGGCAACCGCGCGCCTCGACCGGAGCGGTTCGTGGTGCGCTCCCGTCAGGCCGACGCGGAGATGCCCACCTTGGCGAGCAGCGAGGCCGCGGCGCTGACCGGGGTCGCAAACCCGAGCCCCTGGGCCGATGTCGAGGTGGCCGTGGCGATCCCGACGACCTGACCGCTCGTGGTGATCAGCGGGCCACCGCTGTTGCCCTCGTTGAGGGCGGCGTCGGTCTGGATCAGGTTGGAGCGCGTGACCGCGGCGCCCGTGGTCTGGTCGGCAACTTGGATGGTGCGGTCCGTGCCGGAGACGATGCCCAGCGTGACCGAGTCTGCGTACTGGCCGAGCGGGTCGCCGATCGCGAGGACCACCTCGCCCGCCGCCACGCCGCTGTGGGAGATGGGCGCCGCGCGCAGGCCGGTCGCGTTGATCTTGATCAGCGCCACGTCGGCGGTGGGCGACGTGGCCACGACGGTGGCGTCGTACGTCTTGCCGTTTGACGTGGTCACCGTCACGCTCGAGGCGCCCTCCACGACGTGCTGCGCCGTGAGGATGTAGCCGTCGGAGCTGACGATGACGCCCGAGCCGACACCGGCCGTCTGGACCGAGTTGTAGCCGCCGAAGCCGCCGAAGCCGCCGAAGCCGCCGAGCGACACCGTCGCCTGGACCTGGACGGTCACGACGGACTTCTTGGCCGCCGCCACGACCGAGGTGAGGTCGGAGGTCGTCGTCGCAGCCACGGTGCTGGCCGTCACGCCGCCCGCGGACGCACTCGCGCCGGCTGCGGCTGGGGCGGGGCCGACGGGGGCCACGTAGCCAGCGACGGTGAGCGTCGTCGCCGAGGCGAGCACGGCGGCCAGCGCGGCGGTCACCAGGGTGCTCGCGCCGCGTGGCAGGCGCCGGCGGACCGGCGGTCGGGCCGGAGCGGCGCCCGCAGCCGGCAGCTCGGAGGGAACAGGGGCGAACGCGAGCGGGCCGGCGGAATCGGCGGGCGCGGTCGAGGGTGTCTGGGTCGGGATGGCGGAGGGGTCGGGGTCGGGGGACAAATCGTCGTGCAGCAGAAGGTTGGACATCGGATCGCTCCTGGGGGCCCGCCGACGCGGCGGGACCGGTCGATACCCGCAGGTTCGTCCCGGAGTCTTACGATCTGCTGACAGCGGGGCGGCGCATGAGCGCGATCTCATCCGGCTCTCAGCGGCTTGCCACGCGGCCGCCGCAACCTCGTTCCGGTGGGGACGCCCACCGCTGCCAACGCCCCAGGAGACCCTCCGCCCCGATGTCGCCCACCGAACGCCTGCTCGCCGGCCCGCCGCTCGACGGCCGTGCCGAGCCGCTCGCCTCCCACCGCGCCCGCCTCGGCGAGCTGCCCACGGTGCCCGCCGCGGAGATGATCGCGGCGCTCGAGGCGACGGGGATGCTCGGCCGGGGCGGGGCCGGCTTCCCCGTCGGCCGCAAGTGGAGGGCGATCGCCGAGGGATCCGGCCGGGGCACGCCGGTCGTCGTGGCCAACGGGGCCGAGGGCGAGCCGGAGAGCGCCAAGGACCGCGTCCTCATGGCGCACCGGCCGCACCTGGTCGTGGACGGGGCGCTGCTGGCCGCCCGGACCCTGGGCGCCGACCGCGTCGAGCTCTACGTCGGGCGCGAGCACTCGGCCGCCGTGCAGGCCGTCCGGGCCGCGGTCGATGAGCGACCCGCCGCCGACCGCGCCCTGCTCCACGTGGTCGAGGCGCCGCTCGGGTACGTCGCGGGCGAGTCAACCGCGGTGGTCCACTACGTCAACGCCAAGGACGCCCGGCCGCTGGCGACGCCACCGCGCATGTCCGAGCGGGGCGTGCGCAACCGACCGACGCTGGTCCAGAACGTGGAGTCGCTGGCCCAGGCGGCCCTCATCGCACGCAACGGGCCGGACTGGTTCCGGGAGCGAGGCCGCGGCGCCAACCGCGGCACGGCGCTGGTCACCATCGCCGGGCCGGTCCGGCACGAGGGAGTCGCCGAGATCGACCTCGGCACGCCGCTCGCCGAGCTCGTGGAGTTGGCGGGCGGCCTCACCGGCACGCCGCAGGCGGTGCTGATCGGCGGGTACTTCGGCACCTGGGCGCGGATCGAGGACGCCTGGGACCTGCCGCTCGAGCCGGAGTCTCTCAAGGCCGCCGGCCTCACCTTCGGCTGCGGTCTCGTCCGGCTGCTCGACGCCCGCAGTTGCGGGGTGGACTACAGCGCGCGGATCATGGACTTCCTGGCCGCCGGCTCGGCGATGCAGTGCGGGCCGTGCAAGTACGGGCTCGCCGACCTCGCCGGGGCGAGCGGACGGGTGGCCGCCTTTGGCGCGAAGGCCACCGACCTCATCGACATCGACCGCTGGACGGGGCTGGTCACGGGCCGCGGCGCCTGCCGTCACCCCGACGGCGCCGCGCAGCAGATGGGCACCGCCATGGCCGTCTTCGCGGACGACTTCGCCAGCCACGCCGCGCGCGGCCGCTGCCTGGCCGAGGGCATCAGCATGGGAGGCCGGCGATGAGCCGCGAGCCCAGACTCACCATCGACTGGATCGCCTGCAACGGCTACGGCGTGTGCGAGGCCGCCGCGCCGGACCTGATCGTCCTCGACGACTGGGGCTACCCGATCCTTCCCGACGGGCCGATCCCGCCGGACCTGGTGCCGCAGGCTCGCCGGGCGGTCAACGACTGCCCCATGCTGGCGCTGGCCTGGGAGGGCGACGGGGCACCGGGCGGCGGCCGTCTGGGCCGACTCGGCGGCCGCCGGTAACGCGCTCCGGGGCGCCCGGCCCGAACCCGCGGCGGCGGTGCCGGGCGGTGCCCGGGCGACGTCCGGCGGGTGCCCGGCGCCGCCCGGCGTCGTGTCAGGGGTTCGCCCCCTGGCCCGTGCGGACCGACGCGATCAGCCGCTCGATCTCCGGCACGGCCGTGCCGGCGTTGTCGCTCCAGTCGTCGGCGCCGACCCAGGTCGCCGTTCCCTCGGTCATCTGCCCGCCGCCCACGATCACCCCGGGCGCGTCGCTGCGTCCCGCGTAGGCCGCCCGGAGCGCCGCGATCGTGTCGCGCATCGCGGGGAACGAGGTGAGCAGCATCCCCGACAGGCCCACGACGTCCGGCTGGAGGGCCAGCGCCTCGCGGACCACCTCCTCGGGCGGCACGTCCACCCCAAGGTCGTGCACCTCGAAGTTCATCGAGCGCAGCAGCATCACCAGCAGGTTCTTGCCCAGGTCGTGGATGTCCCCTTGCACCGTGCACACGAGGACGCGGCCCGCGGGCGGCCCGGCAGGCGCGCGATCCGGCGCGCCGGCGAGCCCCACGAGCGGCTCGAGGATCTCCATCACCTCGCGGAAGATCTCGCCCGCCATGATCAGGCCGGCGATGAAGTACGTGCCCTCGCGATACCGGTCGCCCACCACGGCCAGGCCCGCCTGGCAGTCCTCGATGATCGCCGAGGCCGATTCGCCTCCCAGCAGGCGCGCGCGGACACGCTCGACGGCGGCCTCCTCCTCCAGATCGGCGATCAGGCCGACCAGCGCGTCGCTCACGCGGTCTCCTTCGCGGCCTCGGCCGCGGGCTGTCGGGGCTCGAAGCCGACGGTCGTCTCGAACGTCAGCAGGTCGGCACGGCAGACGAACACGCCCCACGACAGCGGCAGGTCGTCGAAGCCGAAGAAGTGATGCTCGAGCAGGAACGCCGCCTCGCCGACCTGGGCCCGCAGGTGCGCCGCCTCGGACGTCCGGAGGGTTGTGGCGATGAGCGTCAGGCGGCCCCGCTTGGGGCCAACCTGGCCGTTGCCCTCGAACAGGTCGCGGAGCGCGGTCACCCCCAGCTCGGTCTCGATGACCGGCCGGCGCGGGTCGTACGTGAGCGACTCGCGGTGGTACAGCACGGGGCGCCCGTCACGGTGGAGCAGCCGGCGGATGGCGATCACGCGCTCCCCCTCCCCGATCTCGAGCATGCGGGCGACCCGTTTGGACGCCGGCACCACGCGCACCGAGAGGATGCGCACCTTGACGGCCGGGTCCGCGAGGATCCCCCGGAAGGAGCGCAGGTCGAAGGTGGCGGTGGCGATCGACGCCGCCTCGACGAAGGTGCCGCGCCCGGGCGTGGCGGTGACCGCGCCCTCGTCGACGAGGATCTTGATCGCGCGCCGCACCGTCACCGGGGAGAGCCGGTACGCGCGGATCAGCTCCGCCTCGGTGGGCAGCCGGTCGCCGGCGTGGAACTCGCCCTCGGCAATGCGCTCGCGGAGGATGTCCGCCAACTGGGCATAGGCCGGCTCGTAGGCGCCACGCTCGATGGCGCGGACCGTCGCGGGCGGGGTGCGCCGCGATCGAGCCGCCTCAGGTGCGCCGCCTACCATCGCTGCCGTGGACCTCCTGCTCGCCGCCTAGGTTGTCGGATTCCCTGCCCGGCGCGGGGGCCGAACGGCCCGGTGAATCCGGGCCAGTTGTCCACGACGCGGACGGATTGCGATGTTTATATATCGCAATCGCGCCGCCGTGTCACCGAGGACGATCGTGGCAGCACTCCCGCACAAGCCCCAGGTCCCCAGCACGCTCCCCTACGACCCGTCGCGGGTGAAGGTGATCGCCTGCGCCACCGTCATCGAGGAGATGGCGCCGAGGATGCCGCCGGAGATGGCGCGCGAGGTCCTCGACTTCGGGCTCCACTTCCGGCCCGGCGGCCTGACGGTTGCGCTCCAGGAGGTCATCGACCGCTCGACCGGCTTCGACACGCTGCTCCTGGGGTACGGCCTGTGCTCGCGCGGCGTCGTGGGCCTGCGAGCCACCACGGCGCGCCTGGTCATCCCGCGCGTGGACGACTGCATCGCGATCTTCCTCGGCTCCCGCGGCGACTACACCGAGCAGCATGCGCAGGAGCCCGGCACCTACTACCTCACCAAGGGCTGGATCGAGGCGAAGGACTCGCCGCTCGACGGCCTGCACGACCTCGTCCCCAAGTACGGCGAGGCCAAGGCAGAGCGGATCATGCGGATCATGCTCAAGAACTACACGCGCATCGCGTTCATTGACACCGGCGCCTACGAGCTGGAGCACTACCGGGCCTACGCCCAGGAGAACGCCCGGCGCTTCGACCTGCGCTACGAGGAGATCGCGGGCAAGCCGGGCCTGGTGGAGAAGCTGCTCTACGGGCCGTGGGACGGGGAGTGCGTGGTGGTGGAGCCCGGCGGCACCGTGGAGTACGAGGCGTTCGTGACCGACGGCCACGTCCCGGCGGCAGGCCTCCCGGGGCTCAACCGTGCCTGAGCCGGCCGGCGCGCCCGGCCCCGCCGCCCCCGCCACGTTCGAGGTGGACTTCGAGCCGGCGGGCCGCCGCGTCCGGGTGGAGGCGGGCACGCAGCTGCTCGAGGCGGCCCGGTCCGCGGGGGTTGGCCTCGCGTCCGTGTGTGGCGGCGACGGGACCTGCGGCCGGTGCCGCGTCGTGGTGATGGAGGGCGTCCTGCCCGACCCGTCCGACGCCGACCGGCGCGCCCTCTCGCGCACCGAGATCGCCCACGGCGAGCGGCTCGCCTGCCGGGTGCCCGTGGCCAGCGACCTCAAGGTCCACATTCCCAAGGCGTCGCTCATCACGGACCAGCGCCTCCAGGTGACCGGCCCCAAGCGGACCGTGGCCGTGGACCCGGCGGTCCGCGTGTACCGCGTGGCGGCAGAGCCGCCGACCCTCGCCGACGCGCGGTCGGACTTCGACCGCATCCTCGCCGCGGCGGCCACCGCGCACGGCATCCGGCGGCTCGCCGCGGACCCGGTGGTGCTCTCGCAGCTGACCACCACCGTCCGGCGAACCGGCTGGGAAGTGGAGCTGCTGGCCCGCGGGCAGGACCTCGTCGGCGTGCTGCCTCCTGGCCAGCATGCGGTCGGCCTGGCAGTGGACCTCGGCACCACCAAGATCGCCGGGTACCTGATCGACCTCGAGACGGGCGTCGAGCTGGCGGGCGAGGGGATCATGAATCCCCAGATCGCGTACGGCGAGGACGTCATCAGCCGACTCGCCTATGCGGTGCGCCAGCCGGGCGGCGCCGAGACGCTGGCGCGCGTTGTCCGCGAGGGCCTCGACGGCCTGGTCGGGACCATGTGCGAGCAGACCGGCGTCAACCGGGACCAGGTCGCCGAGGGCTGCATCGTTGGCAACACCGCGATGCACCACCTGCTGCTGGGGCTGCCGGGGCGCCAGCTGTCCCAGGCGCCGTTCGTGGCGTCCACCTCCTCGCCGGTGGACGTTCGTGCCCGGGACCTCGGCATCCGAATCGCGCCCGACGCGCGCATCCACGTGCCGCCCAACATCGGCGGGTTCGTGGGCGCGGACCACGTGGCGATGATCCTGGGGGCGGACCTGGACCGGGTCGAGGCCGTCAAGATCGGCGTGGACATCGGCACCAACACCGAGATCGTGCTCCGCCGGCCGTCCATGGGGCACCTGGCGTCCACCTCCTGCGCGTCGGGCCCCGCCTTCGAGGGGGCCCACATCCGCGACGGCATGCGCGCGGCCACCGGCGCCATCGAGCGGGTGACGATGTTCGCCGACGGGCGCCTGCCGGAGGTCAAGACCATC
>JAKAMV010000650.1 GCA_021812735.1 Chloroflexota bacterium
AACTCGACCGCGGCCAGCAGCGCCACCGCGTTGATCGCGATCTTGATCAGGACGTCGATCACGCCGGCATTGTAGGCGCCAGGGATCCGCGCCGGCACCCGGGATCCCCGTACCATGTGCGCCGTGAACCGCCCAGCCGAGCCGTACGCGCCGCCCCCCAACGACCGCTACGAGCGGTTCGAGCCCTACGTGTTCGACCGCCGTCCGACCCCCATCACGCCCTTCGAGTACACGCTCCGCGAGTTTCTCGACGAGATGTTCCTGGCGTACCCGGTGCTGGCCACGCGGGTGGGCGACCACCGCTTCGACAACCGCTGGCCGGACCTGTCGGGCACCGGCCGCCTCGCGCGGATCGCGATGCTGCGACGCTGGCGCGAACGCTTCGCCCGGATGGACGACCTCGGGCTGACGCCCGACGAACGCGTGGACCGGCGGATCATCCTGGACACGCTCGATCGCTACCTCTTCGAGGAGGAGGCGCTGCGCGAGGAGACCTGGAACCCGCTGGCCTACGTGGAGCTGATCGGCACGGGGTTCTTCGCGCTGCTGGCCCGCGACTACGCCCCCTGGCACCACCGCGGCGAGGCGTTCGTGCGGCGGCTCAGGCATCTGCCGGAGGTGGTCGCGGCCGCCAGGGAGAACCTTCTCGGGATGCCCGACCGGCCGGTGTCCCGGCTGCATACCGAGACCGCGCTGGAGCACCTCGACGGGATCGTCGACCTGATCGACGAGGCGGTCCGCATCGCGGAGAAGAACCGCTACGACGAGGACGCGTTCCGCCTCCCGCCGCGGTTCGCGGACGCCGTCCCGGTCGCCCGTGCCGCGCTCGACGGGTTTCGCCGGTACCTGCGGGATGACGTGCTGCCCCGGTCACGGGGGGAGGGGCGGCTCGGCCCGGACCTGTACGCGCGCAAGCTCCACCACGTGCTCGGGAGCGACCTGACTCCCGGCGAGCTCCTGGCGCGTGCCTCGCGCGAAGCGGCAATGGTGCGCGGCGAGATGGCCCGGCTCGCGCGCGAGCTGTGGCCGGCCTGGATGGGTGACGAGCCTCTGCCGTCCGTCGACGCGAACGAGGCGAATCGGGGCGACGCTCCGGGGGAGGCCCCGGGCCCGAGTGACGACCTGGTCGTCCGCCGAGTCCTCGACGCGATCGCCCGGGAGCACAGGCAGCCCGACGAGCTGGTCGACTACTGCAGCCGGGAGATCGCACGGATCGAGCGCTTCATCCGGCGCAACCAGATGATCGGGCTGCCGCACGAGCATCTCGAGATCACCTGGACGCCTGCGTTCATGCGGGCCCTTGGTGGCGCGTTCCTGGACCCGCCCGGCCCGCTGGAGCAGGGACAGCAGAGCCTGTTCCTGATCACGCCGCCCGGGACCGACTGGCCGGCCGAACGGGCGGAGTCGTACCTGCGCGAGGACAACGACCGGATGCTGCGCCTGCTGTGCATCCACGAGGCCGTCCCGGGCCATTTCCTGCAGCTGGACTGGTCGAACCGGTGCCCCTCGCTGGTGCGATCGGTCTTCGGGTCGGGCGCGTTCGCCGAGGGCTGGGCTGTCTACATCACGCAGTCGATGATGGACGTCGGCTACGGCCGCCGGGACCCCGCGCTGATGCTCACCCACTGGAAGTTCTACCTGCGGTCGGTGGTCAACGTGCTGCTCGACGTGGGCATCCACGCCGGGTCGATGACCGAGGACGAGGCGATGCGGCTGATGGTCGAGACCGGCTTCCAGGAGGAGCATGAGGCGCGCGCAAAGTGGCTCCGTGCGTGCCTGACGTCGACCCAGCTCTCCACCTACTACGCCGGGTCCGTCGAGCTGTGGGACCTGGAGATCGAAGCGCGCCGGCGGTGGGCCGAGTCGCACGGCGGGCGGCGGGAGGACGTGCCTGAGCCACGCGTCGTGGGCGGCTACGGCGATGTCGGGGACTTCGACTACCGGGGTCACCTCGAGGCGGTGGTCTCGCACGGATCGCCGCCGGTCCGCTGGCTTCGCCGCATCGTGCTCGGCGAGACGGCGGTGCGCGCCACCGCCTGACGAACCGCCGGGGGCAACTCCCGCGTCTCGGGGCGCCGGTCACCCGCCCGCTTGGTACAGTGGATCGGTGGCAGGCTCGCTCCCCCCGATCGAACGGCCCGACACGGCCCGTCCCCGTTCGGACGGGGATCCCGGCGCGGACGAGGAGCCGGCGGTCCCCACGCGGGAGGAGCTGGAACGGATCGAGGCCCAGCTGGTCGAGCTGGCCGCGCTGGCCGGCGCGACGACCAGTGACGACGCCGCCCTCGGCGCGTCGCTCGTGCGCTGGCCCGGCCGCGGTCCCGCCCTCAACCATGCCGAACGCGTCCGGTGGCCCACCGATCCGGCGGGCGTGCTCCAACACGTGGAACGGCTCGCCGCAGAGCTGCACCGTTCGGGCGATCGGGCGGCCGTCACCGTGGCGCCCGGTCTGACGGAGCCCCACGACCTGGCCGCGCGCCTGTCGGCGCTCGGCTGGCATGTGACGCTGCACGAGCTGATTCTCTGGACCCGGTCCGCCGCCGTCGTCCCGCACCTGGACCCCCGGATGCGGATCGAGGCCGTCACCCGCCTGACGGCGCCGGCATACGAGGCGCTCGAGCGTGCCGTGTTCGGTCTCGAAGGGTCGCTCGCGGGGGTGCGCCTGGCCGCGATCGAGCGCGCGCTCGCGGCCGGCCGGCTGCGTGCCTACGTCGCCCGCGTCGCCGACGAGCCGGTCGGGACGGCACGCCTCTGGACGTTCGGGGGGCTGGCCTGCCTCGACGGGGTGGGCGTCGTGTCACGGGCGCGGCGCTGTGGGTACGGGACGCTGATCACGACCATCGCGACCCGGGCCGCGCTCGCGACCGGGCACCGGCTGGTCTGGCTGGAGGTCGCCCGCGACAACGCTGCCGCCCGCCGCATGTACGAGAAGCTCGGCTTCCGTCCCGCGTTCGAGTGGGACCTCTGGGTCGAGGGCGAGGGCACGCGTGGGAACCGGGAACGCGCCTGACGCGAGGGACGGGCGATGGCTGCCGGTCAGCCGGCGACGAGGGCCCCTTCGCCTCTGTCCGCGACCATGGGGAGCGGTATGCTCGCCCCGAGGCGAGGCAGGCCGATCGCGAGGCAAGCCGATCGTGGAGGTGACAGATGCCGGTCATCACGATCTCACGGCAGTTCGGCGCCGGCGGGTCGAGCGTCGCCAGGCTGGTCGCGGACAGCCTGCACCTGGACATCGTCGACCAGTCCCTGATCGCCGAGGTCGCCCGGAAGGCCTCGCTCACGCCGGAGGATGTCGAGGCCGAGGACGAACGCCCCTCGACCGTGCTCGACCGGCTGGCGCTTTCGTTCTCCCCGCTGGCGGCCGGGCTCGGCATGGCATGGGAGCCTCCGTATCCGGATCCGGCCTACGACCCGCGCCGCGAGGTCCTGGAACTGACCCAGGAGGCGGTCCGCGAGGCGGCCCGTGCGGGGAACGTCGTGATCGTCGGGCGGGGTGGAGCCCACATCCTGCGCGAGGACCCCGGGGTGTTCCACGTGTTCCTGCACGCCGAGCCGGCGTTCCGGCAGCGGGTGGTGATGGAGCGCGAGGGGATCGGCGAGGCGGCGGCCGCGCGCCGCGTGCACGAGATGGACGCGAACCGGGCGGCGTACATCAAGCAGGTGTACGGGCGCGACTGGCTCGACGTGCGCCTCTACGACCTGGCGATCGATACCGGTTGGTTCGGTATCGAGAGCGCCGCCGAGCTGATCCTCGCCGCGATCGCACGGCAGGCTCGCGTCGCTCCCTGAACGGGCACGTCGCCTCTGGGGAAGCGCGTCGCCCACTGAACGGGCACGTGGCCCCTGGGGGCGCGCGCGTTCCGCTGTGCGGGTGCCTACCGTTGTGCGGGCGCGTCGTTCCCTCGAACGGACGCGCGTCCCGCTGCGCGGGCGCGCACCTCCGTCCGGGCCCGTGCCCGCCCTGAGCCGGCGGCCCGGGATGCGAGCGCGCTCTCCGTGCGCGCTCAGGCGCCCGGGGGTCGGGCGGCGCGATGCCGGAACGCGCCGATCAGCATCAGGACTCCCGCGACGACCAGCAGCGCCGGCCATCCCGCCGCGATCGCGTCGGCGATTCCCCGGCCACGCTCGCCGGCCGTCAGCGACGCACCGAGCGTGCCCAGGATCAGGCCGGGGACCAGTGGCCACCAGTGGTGCTCGTGGACGCGGAACAGCAGCCCGAGGATCCAGATCAGCAGGAACCCGACCGCCATCGCGATCAGGAAGAGCCCGCCCCCCAGCTGCCCCTCGTAGGCGGTCGCGAGCGGGATCCCCGCTCCGATCCCGCTGATGATCCCTCCCGGGACCAGGAACCCGTACTCGCCGGTGGCGAAGAAGACCACCAGCAGCACCAGGCCGATCGCGAGCACGACGTACTCGCCGGCATCAGGAACCCAGCGCCCCAGGAGGAGCAGCCCGCCGATCGCCACCAGGACGAGCCCGGCAACCCAGGTCCCGGTGTCGGATCTCGGCGGGCCGGCAGGCCGGACCCCCGGTGCCTGGAAGGCGCCCGGTGGCCACGCGGCGGTAGGCCCACCCGGGCCGGCTCCGGGTCCGGAGGCGGGAGGCGCGGGCTGCCCGCCTCCAGGCCCAATGGAAGGTCCGGATGCCGGCGCGGGCGCCAGCCCGGTGCCCGGCGCGGCCGACGGTCCGGTGCCCGGTGCGGCCGGCGAAGGCGGCTCGCCGGAGGGTGTCGCGTTTCCGCCGGGGGGATAGGCAGCTGTCATCTCATCGCTCCCGCGAGGCCAGGGCGGGCCCCTACGTCAGACGCCTGCCGATCGTGACAGGGCAGCGCGCGGCCGAACAGGGCCATGCGGACGCCCCCATGCCGGCCTACCATGTCCGTCCGCGGTGGTGGCAGTCCAGTGAGGACGGTGGATGAGCACGCACCTCGCCTTCCCGCCCGCGAAGTGACCAGCGGCGAGACCCTGGGCCCGCGCACCACCCACCCCCTGCCGGGGGCCGTCGTCGCCCGCAACGTGAGGCTCGTCGAGCGCGACTCGGTGGCGGTCGGTGTCGTCAACGCCTCGACGCCGTTCCTGCCGGTGATGCTGCTCCGGCTGGGTGGCACCACGCTCCAGGTGAGCCTGCTCACGGCCCTGCCGGCGATCTCCGGGTTCCTGTTCGCGATCCCGCTCGGCCGGTTCCTGCAGCATCGCCGGAACGTGGTGCCCTGGTACAGCGCGGCCCGGCTCATCGCCCAGCTCGCCTTCGGCGTGATGGCGCTCGCCATGCTCCTGCTGCCGCAGGGTCCGGGCTGGGCCTCGGGGACCGCGCCCGCCGCCATCGCGGTGCTCGCCATCTGGGCACTGCAGACCGTCCCGAACACGCTCGTCAACGTGGCCTTCCCGGTCCTGATGGACGGCGCCGCGGGTCCGTCGCACCGGCTCGATCTGCTGAGCCGGCGATGGTCGATCATGGGGCTCACCACCGCGGTCACGGTTGCGCTGGCCGGCCAGGTTCTCGGGTTCCTGCCCTTCCCCCGGAACTACGCGCTGGTCTTCGGGGCGTTCGCCGTCGCGGCGCTGGGCAGCTGGTGGAACTCGCACCGCGTCCGGCTTCCCGATCAGGACCCGCTGCCGGTGCACACCTCGGGCGCAAGACTGCGGCTCGCGGAGTTCGCGGCGGTCGTGCGCGCGGAGCCACGCTTCCTCGCATTCGAGGTCCGCTCGTTCCTCTACACGGCGGGCGTCTACGCGGCCGCGCCGCTCCTCCCGCTCTTCTACATCCGCGAGCTGCACGCATCGGACGCGTGGATCGGGGTGATCGGGGCGGCCGCGGCGGCCACGCAGCTGGTCGGGTACTGGGCGTGGCGGCGCCTGTCGATGCGCCGCGGCACGCGGCCGGTGCTGCTCGTGACGATCCTCGGCAATGCCCTTGCCCCTGCGGTCCTCACGCTGCTCGGCGCACTGCCGCTGGTGGCG
>JAKAMV010000033.1 GCA_021812735.1 Chloroflexota bacterium
CGAGATGCTCGGGATCGGGACGACGACGCACGCGGGCGCCGGGGTCGAGGGCGGCGACGCGGCGCCCTCGGAGGCGGCCGACGCGGAAATCGGCGCGCCCGGCGGCCCCGATCTGGTCGGCCGGGGAACGGCCGCCTCCTGACCGGGCATGGACGGGCGCGGGCACCGGCGCGCGGTGGGATCGGCGGGCGAGCCATGATCGCGCGGGTCGGACTGATCCAGATCGACGCCGGTGATGACATTGCCGCGAACAGGCGGGTCGCGCTCGATCTCGCCGAGCGCGCGCTTGCGGCCGGGGCTCGTCTCGTCGCGTTCCCTGAGACGTTCCTCTATCGCGGCCCGACCGCGGGTCATCGCGCCAGTGCCGGGCCTGTCCCCGGGCCGCTCACCGAGCCGTTCGCGGCACTTGCGCGCGATGCGGCGGCCTGGCTGCTCCTCGGCAGCGTCGCCGAAGTCAGCGACGACCCCGCACGGCCGTACATCACGAGCGTCCTGCTCGCGCCGGACGGTTCGGTCGCCGCCACGTACCGCAAGATCCACCTCTTCGACGTGGCGGTCGACGCGGGGCCGTCCGCCCACGAGTCGTCGCGGGCGACACCGGGGGATCGGGCGGTGGTGGCCGATCTACCGCTGGCGGACCTGGCTGCCGATGGCCGGGTCGCGGGCGGGTCGTCCGGCGCGCCCACGGACGCCGTGCACGCCGCCGGTCCCACGCTCCGACTCGGCCTGACGGTCTGTTACGACCTCCGCTTCCCGGAGCTCTACCGCGCCCTGGCGCTGGCCGGCGCGGAGGTGCTCTGCGTGCCCGCCGATTTCACGGAGCGCACCGGGCGCGACCACTGGGAGCCGCTGCTGCGGGCGCGCGCCATCGAGAACGGGGCGTACGTGATCGCCCCCGCCCAGTGCGGGACGCCGCCCGCCGGGAACGCGGCGTACGGGCATAGCCTGATCGTGGACCCGTGGGGAATCGTCGTGGCACAGGCGTCGGACGGTCCCGGGGTGGTCGTCACCGAGATCGACCCAGCGCGCGTCGCGGCCGCCCGCCGGCAGATCCCCGCGCTCATGAATCGCCGCCCCGAGGCCTACCTGGTGCGCGGCGCGTAGCGGAAACGGGGCGACGGCCGTCGCCGCGCGCGTGTCGGGCTGCACCGCGGCTCGCCCGTCGTGCGCCGCCGGATGTCGTGCGCCGCCGGATGTCGTGTGTCGCCGAGTGGCCACGGGCGCCCGAACGTGGCATGCTCTCGGTGGCTGAGCCTGCTGGCATGCGGCATGTCGGCGCTCGCTTTCGTGGCAGAGGTTCTTCCACGTGAGCCGTCAGCGTGTCGTGATCATGGGCGCCGCCGGGCGCGATTTCCACGATTTCAACGTGGTGTTCCGCGACGACCCAAACGTCGAGGTGGTGGCGTTCACCGCCACCCAGATCCCCGGTATCGCAAACCGCCGGTATCCACCCGAACTGGCAGGGCGGCTCTACCCGGACGGGATCCCCATCGTCGCCGAGGATGAGCTCGAGCGCATCATCCGCGAGGCGCGCGTGGAGACGGTCGTCTTCGCCTATAGCGACGTGTCGCACGAGCACGTGATGCACAACGCGTCGCGGGCTCTGGCGCAGGGCGCGGATTTCCTCCTGCTCGGGCCGAACCGCACGATGCTCGAGAGCGCACGACCGGTCGTCGCCGTGTGCGCCGTCCGCACCGGCTCGGGCAAGAGCCAGACCACGCGGCGCGTCGCCGCGATCATCGATGAGCTGGGGCTGCGGCCCGTCATCGTGCGCCACCCGATGCCCTACGGCGATCTCGTGGCGCAGCAGGTTCAGCGCTACGCCGAGTACGCGGACCTCGATCGCTACGAAACCACCATCGAGGAGCGCGAGGAATACGAGCCGCATCTCGACGCCGGACACGTCGTCTACGCGGGCGTCGACTACGGCGCGGTCCTGCGGCAGGCCGAACGAGAGGCGGACGTCGTCCTGTGGGACGGCGGCAACAACGACTTCAGCTTCTACCGTCCCGACCTCACGATCGTGGTGGCCGACCCGCTGCGCGCGGGCGACGAGCTGCGGTACCACCCCGGCGAGACGAACCTGCGGCTCGCGGACGTCATCGTGATCAACAAGATCGACTCGGCGAACCCCGAACAACTCGCCACGCTCCGCGAGCACATCGACCGTGTCAACCCGCGCGCGGCGGTCGTCGAGGCCCGTTCGCGGCTGGAGCTCGTCGGTGGCGAGATCGTCGGCCGGCGTGTCGTGGTCGTCGAGGACGGCCCGACGCTGACGCACGGCGGCATGACGTACGGCGCCGGGATCGTCGCGGCCCGCCGCTTCGGCGCGGAACTCGTGGACCCCGCGCCCTACGCCGTCGGCAGCATCCGCGCGACGCTCGAGCGGTACCCGGGGCTCGAACCCCTGCTCCCCGCGATGGGCTATGGCGTCCAGCAGATCCACGAGCTCGGGGAGACGCTGAACGCCGTCCCGGCGGAGCTGGTCCTGGCCGCCACACCGATCGACCTGCGCCGGGTGCTCACGCTGAACAAGCCCATCGTGCGCGTGCGCTACGATCTCGACGAGGCGAGCGGTCCGTCGCTGCGAAGCCTCGTGGAAGCTGCCGTCCGTCGGGAGCGCGTGGAGGTCTGAGGCCCCGGCGCCCCGCGGCCCACACCGCCCCGATCGTCGTGGCGGGCCACGCGCCCCCCACGACGAGCCTCTGAACTGGAGTCCGATCGATGTCCGGTCCCGGCGATTCGTCCACGGCCAACCAGGCCGCCCGCGCGGGCGACCCGCCCCGCCACTACCTGACGGTCGCATCGTTGACGCCCGACGAGTTCGCCCGCCTGATCTCGCTGGCCCGGCGCATGAAGGAGGAGCCCGCGGCATGGCGCGACGCCATCCGCGGCGGCAAGCTCGCGCTGATCTTCGACAAACCGTCCACCCGCACCCGGGTCAGCTTCGAGGCCGCGGCGGTCAACCTCGGCATGCACCCGCTGATGCTGCGCCCCGACGAGCTGCAGATCGGCCGTGGCGAGCCCCCGCAGGACACCGCACGGGTCCTCTCGCGGCTGGTCGATGCGATCGCCTGGCGCACGTTCTCGCAGGCGCGGCTCGAGCAGTTCGCTTCCTACAGCGCCGTCCCCGTGATCAACGCGCTCACCGACGAGCACCACCCCTGCCAGGCCCTCGCCGACCTGATGACGATCGAAGAGAGCATCGGCGCGCTTGCCGGGCGACGGCTCGCCTATGTTGGCGACGGCAACAACGTCGCGAACTCCCTGATCGAAGCGGGTGCGCTCGCCGGGATGCATGTAGTGCTGGCGACGCCCGAGGGCTACGAGCCCGACCCCGCGATCGTTGCGGCCGCCCGCGAACGCGGCCGACAGACGGGGGCGCGCATCGAGATCGTGCGGGACCCCGCGGCAGCGGCGCGCGGCGCCGATGCCGTCTACACCGACGTCTGGACCTCGATGGGCGAGGAGGCGGAACGCGAAGCCCGCCAGCGTGCATTCCGCGGCTATGTCGTCACGCCCGCGCTGATGGACCTCGCCCGGCCGGCGGCGATCTTCCTGCATTGTCTTCCGGCGCACCGCGGCGAGGAGGTGGAGGAGGCGGTGATCGAGGGGCCGCGCTCGCGGGTGTGGGACGAGGCCGAGAACCGCCTCTGGACCGAGCAGGCCGTGCTGTACGCGCTGATCACGGGCGACTGGCGCGGCGAGCCGGTGAGGTAGCGGCCCGCGAGCCACCGAGACGCTCACCGCACCGCGGCCAGCGCTGGCCGCGCGGGCAGCGCCGCAACCTGGAACGTGCCGCGGCCGCCGTCGGCGTCCGCCTCGCCCGGGCTACTCTTCCTCGGCGTGCGCCTCGGGCCCGTTGTCGGTGTCGAGAAACGGCAGGACCACGCGTTCTTCCTGCTCGAAGTGCGAGCTCATCAGCGCGTGGAGCCCGTAGAGCCGGGCTCGCAGGTCGACCAACTGGCGGTGCGTGGGCTCGCGCCGCAGGGCGAGCCAGTCGGCCTCCAGGCGCTCCACCGCCTGGCGGACCTGCTGGTGCTGCAGCCGCAGGAGGCGCGTCGCCCACGGCGTGCCCGCGAGCCGATCCATCTGCGGGTAGCAGAAGTTGTCCTCCCAGTCGATGTGCGGGAGGAGCGTCTTCTCGATGGCATCCAGCAGGCTGCGCAGTGCGCTCGCGAGATCGCGTGCCGCGAGGTTCCCGGCCATCTCGGCCGTGGTCTCGATGCGCCCGACGATGTGTTCGATTTCACGGTGTTCCTGACCCAGGATCCGGCGTTCGACCGCCACACCCTGGCGCGGTGGAGTCGGCATCTCTGCCTCCCTGGGACGTTGCTACTCGTCCGGGGGAGAGTCTCTGGGCCACACGTCCTGCGCGCCAGTGCCCTCTGTCATGCTTTGAGGGGCGCGATGCCACGTGCGAGGTGCGCACTGCCACGTGCGAGGTGCGCACTGCCACGTGCGCCGTGTCCGGTCGCCGCGCCCAGGTGCCCTGCTTCGGCAGGAGCGCCCATGGAGTGCGGGCCACTGCGCACTGGCGTCCGGCCCCGTCCCGTGCTCTGCTTGCAGGTGCGCGAGCGTCCGTCTGGACCGCCGGGAGAAGATGGAGCCATGCGATGCAGTTCGACGAGCCAGGCAGAGCGGCCGCGCGCCGGTGCGTGGGCGGGGCGCCACGGCCGCGGGGCACCACGGGAGCAAGGGCGGTGAGTCACGTAGATGGGGAGCTGCTCGTGATCGGCCTCGGCAACATCCTGCTTCGAGACGACGGCGCGGGCGTGCGTGCCGCCGAGCTGGCGGACCGCGGGAGCGAGCACCGACCGCAGGCACTGCCGCCTCGCAGCCGGGTCGTGGACGGCGGGACGCTCGGCCTCGACCTGCTGCCGATGATCGAGGACGCCCGCGCGCTGGTGTTGGTCGACGCCGTCGAACTGGGCCGGCAGCCCGGGGAGATCGCGGTCCTGCACGGGGCGGCCCTCCAGGGCACGCTGACCAACCACGTCTCACCACACCAGGTGGGCGTCGCCGACCTGCTGGCCGTGGGCAGGCTGACCGGGGCGCTCCCCGCGCAGGTCGCGCTGGTGGGGATCCAGCCCGGCGAGATCGCGGTCGGGCTCGAGCTCACGGACGCCGTCCGGGCCGCCCTGCCGCGCGCGGCAGGGATCGTCCGCACGACGGCGTGGCGGCTGCACCGCGCGCTCCAGAGGGAGCGCCGGAGCGGCGTCACCACGGAACCGCGGGCCGCGGCCGTCGCCGACCGGTCCCTGCCGGAGCACGCGCCGGTCGAGATCGGGCCGGCGGGCTGAGCGCCATGGTCCACGTGCGCCAGGCGGCCCGTGTCGGTCGCCTACTCGAGGTGACTGGCATCGTGCAGGCGGTCGGGTTTCGCCCGTTCGTCTACCGGCTGGCCCGGGAGCTGCAGCTCGACGGCCGCGTGCGCAACACCGCGGGCCGCGTCGAGATCGAGGTGGCCGGCACCCCATCGCAGCTCGAGGCGTTCGCGGCGCGTCTGCGCGCCGAGGCGCCGCCGCGTGCGCGGATCGAGACGGTGACGATGCGCGCCCTCGCCGAGCAGCGGATGCCCGCCCCCGGCAGCGGGTTTGCGATCCTCGAGAGCGTGGCGGCCGCGTTCACCGAGCGGCTCTTCCCGCCCGACATCGCGACCTGCGACGACTGCCTCCGCGAGCTGTTCGACCCTGCCGACCGGCGCTACCGCTACCCGTTCATCAACTGCACCAATTGCGGACCCCGCGCCACGATCATCGAGGACTTGCCCTACGACCGTCCGAAGACCTCGATGCGGGACTTCCCGCTCTGCCCCGCCTGCGAGGCCGAGTACCACGATCCGGCGAACCGGCGGTTCCACGCCGAGCCGGTGGCCTGCCCTGCGTGCGGGCCACAACTCGCGTACCGTCGCCCGGGCGATGCGGCGCCCCGCGCGTTCGGCGAGGACGCGTTGCGGGCCGCCCTCGCGGACCTCGCGGCGGGACGGATCGTGGCGGTGAAGGGGCTGGGTGGCTACCACCTGGCGTGCGACGCCACCGACGCGGCCGCCGTCGTGCGCCTGCGAGACCGCAAGCGCCGCTGGGCCAAGCCGTTCGCCGTCATGGTGCGCGACCTGACCGCCGCGCGCGCCCTCGCGGCGGTCTCACCCGACGAGGCCGACCTGCTGACCTCGCCGGCGCGGCCGATCGTGCTGGTGGAGCGGCACGCTGCGGACCTGCTTGCGCCGGACGTGGTCAATGGCGACCGACGCATCGGCCTCTTCCTGCCGTACACGCCGCTGCACCACCTGCTGCTCGAGGGTTTCCCACGGCCGATCGTCCTGACCAGCGGCAACCTTTCTGACGAGCCGCTCGCGACGGACGACGACGAGGCGCTGACGCGGCTCGGCGGGATCGCCGACGCGTTCCTGCAACATGACCGACGGATCCGGGCCCGCTACGATGACTCGGTGACGCGGGTCGTCGCCGGTCGCGAATCGATCATCCGCCGCGGGCGCGGCTATGCGCCGGACCCGCTCGGCCTGCCGATCGCGGTGCCCGAGCCGCTGCTGGCCGTGGGTGCCGAGCTCAAGCACACCTTCACGCTCGCGTCGGGCGAGCGCGCCTACGTCGCGCCGCACACCGGTGACCTGGAGGACCTGCTGACGTTCCGCGCCTTCGAGGGGAACCTGGCGCACCTCGGGCGCTTGCTCGCGCTGCAGCCGCGGCTGGCCGCCCACGACCTGCATCCGGCCTATCTCTCCACCCAGTTCGCCGCGCGGCACTTCCCCGCCGCACGACGGATCGGCGTGCAGCACCACCATGCCCACGTCGCCTCCTGTGCCGCGGAGGCCGCCATCACGTCGCCGTTCATCGGCATCGCGTACGACGGCCTCGGGATGGGGGACGACGGGAGCTTCTGGGGTGGCGAGGTGCTGATCGCGGATCTGGCTGGGTACCGTCGCTTCGGCCGGTTCGCGCTCGCGCCGATGCCAGGGGGCGCGATGGCCGTGAAGAAGCCCTACCGGATGGCACTCGGCTACCTGTTCGGCCTGGAGGAGGATGGCGCCGCCATGCGTCCCGACTCGTACGCACGCTCGCTCGTCGACCTGGCGCGGCCGTTCCTCGCGCGCCTCGACCGGCGCGAGGTCGAGGTGGTCCGCGCGCAGGTCGCGCGGCGGCTCAACGCGCCGCTGGCCTCGAGCGCCGGACGGCTCTTCGACGCCGTGAGCAGCCTCCTCGGCCTGCGCGACGTGGCGGAGTACGAGGCGCAGGCCGCCATCGACCTGGAGATGCGCGCCGTGCCGACCGATCCGGAGGCAGCCTGCGCGGCGCCGGGCGCGCTGACCGTGGAGCTGGCGGCGGCCCGTGGGGATGGCGTCGCTGCGGGCGGGGTGGGCGCCGCCGTCGTGGTCGGCCCGGCGGATGCAGTCGACCCCGCCTCCGCGGACGCCTCCCGACCCCTGCCGTACCGCCTGATCGACCGCGGCGGGCTCCTCGTCTACGACCCCCGTCCCACGCTCGCGGCGCTCCTCGAGGGGCAGGCTGCAGGCGCGGCCGCGCCCGTGCTGGCGGCGCGCTTCCAGGAGACGATCGCCGAGGTCACCCGCGAGTTCTGCGCTGCGGCCCGCCGCGCGACCGGGATCCGGCAGGTCTGTCTGTCGGGAGGGGTCTTCCAGAACCGCTGGCTGGCGACCGCGCTGCTCGCGCGGTTGACCGCCGACGGGTTCGAAGCGTTCATCAACCGCCGCGTCCCGGTCAACGACGGCGGCATCAGCTACGGGCAGGCCGCGGTCGCCGCCGCGCGTCTCGTCGCGGGGCAGTGACAGGGGAGGCGATCGCCATGTGCCTGGGCATCCCGGGGAAGGTCATCGAGATCCACGACGAGGGTGGCCTCACCATGGGGCGGGTGGACTTCGGCGGGGTGCGCAAGGAGGCGTGCCTGGCGTACCTGCCGGACGTCAAGGTGGGTGACTACGTGATCGTGCACGTCGGGTTCGCCATCAGCAGCGTCGACGAGGAAGAGGCCTTGCGCACGCTCGCGCTGCTCGACCAGATGGGCGACCTGGTACAGCAGGAGCTGGCGACCATGGGACCCGGGATGAGCGCGCCAGCGGTGGTCGACCTGGGCCCGGGCGGCGCAGGCGTGTCGGGCGGCGCAGGCGTGTCGGGCGGCGCAGGCGTGTCGGGCGGCGCAGGCGTGTCGGGCTCGTCGGCAGGACAAGGCGCGCCATGAAGTACGTCGACGAGTTCCGGGACGGGCGCAGGGCCAAGACGCTCATCCGGGAGATCCACCGCATCACCACCCGACCGTGGGCCCTCATGGAGGTCTGCGGCGGGCAGACCCATACGATCGTCAAGCAGGGCATCGACGAGCTGCTCCCGTCCGGTGTGCGCATGATCCACGGTCCGGGTTGTCCCGTCTGCGTCACGCCGCTCGAGCAGGTCGACAAGGCGCTGGCGATCGCGGCCGACCCGCGGGTGATCTTCACGAGCTACGGGGACATGCTGCGCGTGCCCGGCTCGACGACCGACCTGCTGGCGCTGAAGGCGCGCGGCGCGGACATCCGCACCGTCTACTCCCCTCTCGATGCGGTCCGCATCGCCCGCGAGCACCCCGACCGCGAGGTGGTCTTCTTCGCCATCGGATTCGAGACGACCGCGCCGGCCAACGCGATGGCGGTCTGGCGGGCCGCGGAGCAGGGCATCGAGAATTTCAGCGTGTTGGTGAGCCACGTGCTGGTACCGCCCGCCATGGAGGCGATCCTGGCCTCGCCCTCCAACCAGGTCCAGGCCTTCCTCGCCGCGGGGCACGTGTGCGCGGTGATGGGCTGGACGGAGTACGAGCCGATCGCGGCGCGCTACCACGTCCCGATCGTCGTGACGGGCTTCGAGCCACTCGATCTGCTGGAGGGGATCCTGATGGCGATCCGCCAGCTCGAAGCGGGGCGCGCAGAGGTCGAGAACCAGTACGCACGGGCCGTCCGGCGCGAGGGCAACCGGCTCGCCCAGGAGACGGTCCTGCGGGTCTTCGAGGTCGGCGATCGGACCTGGCGCGGCATCGGGATGATCCCAGCATCCGGCTACCATCTCCAGGAGCGGTTCGCGCGGTTCGACGCGGAGCGCCGCTTCCACGTCGGCGACATCGCTACCCAGGAACACCCGGCCTGCATCGCCGGACAGATCCTGCAGGGCACGAAGACGCCGCTCGACTGCACGGCCTACGGCGTCCTCTGCACGCCGCAGCGCCCGCTCGGCGCCTCGATGGTCTCGAGCGAGGGCACCTGCGCCGCGTTCCACGCCGCGGGCCGCGGTCTCGGCGCGGTCGCCCGGCCGCTCGCCGTGCTTGCGGCCGCGGAGGGCTCGCGATGACGACGGGGCCGTCGATCGATCCCGCAGTGGGCGGCCCGCCGACGGCCGATCCGTCGCGCGACGACCCTGCGGCCCTCGATCCGCTGGCCGCCTGCTGCCCGGCGCCGCTGGTCGAGCAGGAGCGCGTCCTGCTTGGGCACGGCTCCGGCGGCCAGCTCAGCGCGGCGCTGCTGCGCGAGGTGATCGGGCCGGCGCTGGCGGCGGTGGCCCCGGGTGGGCCGCTCAACGACGCCGCCGTGCTCGAGGTGGGCGGGCAGCGGCTCGCCTTCACCACCGACTCCTTCGTGGTCAGCCCCCTCGCGTTCCCCGGTGGCGACATCGGCGAGCTCGCGGTCAACGGCACCGTCAACGACCTGGCGATGATGGGCGCGCGGCCAATCGCGATCTCCCTTGCCTACGTGATCGAAGAGGGGCTGCCGTTCGAGGAGCTGCGGCGGATCACGGCCTCGGTGGCGCGGGCGGCTGCGGCGGCGGAGGTGCGCGTGGTCACCGGCGACACCAAGGTCGTCGGTCGCGGCGCGGCGGATCGACTCTTCGTGAACACGGCCGGCATTGGGCTGGTGCCGGACGGGACCGTGCTCGGCGCGGACCTCGCGCGACCGGGCGATGCCGTTCTCCTGTCGGGGCCGATCGGGCTGCACGGCGTCGCCATCATGAGTGTCCGCGAGGGGCTGGAGTTCGAGGTCGAGATCGCCTCGGACACCCAGCCGCTCCACCGGCTCGCCGCCGCGCTCTTGCAGGCCGCACCGGACGCCCACGTGTTGCGCGATCCGACGCGCGGCGGGCTCGCCTCGGCGCTCAACGAGATCGCCACGGCCTCGGGGGTCGGGGTCGAGCTCGACGAGGAGGCGATCCCGGTGCCGGGCGCGGTCCGCGCCGCCTGCGAGATGCTGGGACTCGACCCGCTGCACGTCGCGAACGAGGGCAAGTGCGTGGCGATCGTGCCGGGCCCGCACGCGGCCGCCGCACTCACCGCGATGCGGGCCTTGCCTGAGGGAGCCGATGCGGTCCTCGTCGGCCGGATCGTGCCGGACCATCCCGGGATGGTGACACTGCGCACACTCGTCGGCTCGGAGCGGATCGTCGACATGCTGGTGGGGGAGCAGCTGCCGCGCATCTGCTGACGGTTGCCCGCATCATCGGCGCACAGTTGCCCGCGTATCCGGGCGGCGCGTGGCACACTCGCAGCATGGGAAACCAGGAGCCGGGTCAGCCGGAGATGGTCACGGAGCTCGAGGCGGCCGAGCCGGCGCCTCCGACTGGTGGCGCGGCGACCGATGCGGCCGTCTCGTCGGCCGAGAGCGACCGGCAGCAACTCGAAGAGCTGCGCTTCCTGCACGAGGTGGCCCGTCTGGCGACCACGGCGCGCACCTGGGACGAGCTGCTCTCGATCGTCGTCGACGGCACGCGCGACGCGCTGAAGGCCGACGTATCGTCGCTCTACTTGCTCGATCGCGACGGTCGCGCGCTGACGCTCGCGACGACCAACGGCCTCGACCGCTTCCAGATCGGCCGCGCCAAGGTCCCCTTCGGCAAGGGGATCACCGGGCGCGTCGCGGCGACCCGTGAGCCCATGGTGATCCCCGACGTCCGGTCCGACGACCGCTTCCTCTGGGTGCGCGGCCTCGACCAGCGGCGCTTCGTCGCCTCCATGCTGTCGGTGCCGCTCTCCTGGAACGACCAGATCGTGGGTGTGCTGAACGTGCAGACCGAGCAGCGGCGTGAGTTCACGCCGCGCGACGTCGCTCAGCTCCGTGCCATCGCGGACCTGCTGGCGGGGATCGTCGAGAAGGGACGCCTGCAGCGGGAGGCGGAGGCGCAGGTGGCAGCCCTGAAGGCCCTGGAGCGCGCCCAGGCCGAACTCGTGGCGCTCGTGACGCACGAGCTGCGCACGCCCCTGGCGGTCGTTCGCGCGTACCTGGACCTGCTCGCAGAGGCGGTGGCCAATGGGTCGGCCACCGCACCGAGCGCGATCGAGTGGCACCGCCTCGCGGAGGAGCAGGTCACGCGGCTCGACCGGCTGGTCGACTCGATCCTGGCCTCGGTGCGCCCCGAGGAACAGACGCCGCTCGACTTGCTCCCGATCGATCTGACCGCGATCGTCGAGGAGACGCTCGCCGGGATGGGCCCCCTGCTGCGTCGCCACCGCGTGGTGCACGAGGGCCGCCGTGGACTGCGCGTCCTCGGCGAGGCGGCGCGGCTGCGGCAGATCCTGGAGCATCTGATCGAGAACGCCGTGAAGTATGCGCCACCGGGCACCACGATCACCATCTCCACCGACCTGCAGGAGGGGATCGCGCGGCTGGCTGTGGCCGACGAGGGACCGGGCGTGCCCGAGGATTGGCGGGAACGGATCTTCGAGCCATACGCGCGGCGCAGCGAGACGGGGGCGGCGCGCGGGTCGGGGATCGGCCTCTACGCGGCACGGCGGTTGGGCGAGGCGATGGGGGCGCGGCTCTGGTGCGAGCCGACTTCCGGCGGCGGGGCTCGGTTCGTCGTCGCGCTGGCATCGGCGGTGGCGCTGTGAGCCCGCCGGGGCCGCTGCGGATCCTGGTGGTCGATGACGACCCGGCGATGGTGGGGGCGATCACGGCGCTCGTCGGGACGGAGGGGCACCAGGTCGTCACGGCGTACGACGGGCTGACCGCGGTGCGGCGTTGGCGGGAGGAGTCGCCGGACCTCGTCCTGCTCGATCTCGCGATGCCCGGCCCGGATGGTTTCAGCGTCGCCCACCAGCTGCGGGCGGAGGGCGCGCAGATCCCGATCATCGTGGTGAGCGGCGAGCGCGCCGAAGCGGCCAAGGTGCGGGCGCTCGACCTCGGCGCCGACGACTATCTGGTCAAGCCGTTCGGCAAGCAGGAGCTGTTGGCGCGCATCCGGGCGGCCATGCGGCGGGCGCCGCGGGGCGCGCCCCCTGGGGTACCCGGTGAGCTCCTGGGTCCGGGGCGGGGGCGCGGATCGGGGCCACTCGTGTTCGGCCGCCTGGCACTCGAGCCGGCACGGCACGAGGCACGGGTGGGCGATGCGCCGCTCGTGCTGACCCCGATCGAGTACCGGCTGTTGGAGGCGTTGGTGCAGGCCCGCGGCGAACTGGTGGGCCACGCCGGGCTGCTCGCCGCGGGCTGGCCGGGCGAACGCGATCCCGACCCGCTCTGGCTCAAGCCGCATCTTGCGCGGTTGCGGCGCAAGCTCGAGGCGGCCGGCGGGCCGGCGCTCGTGTCGGTGCGCGCCGTGGGCTGGTCGCTGCGCGACGAGGAAGTGGCGTAACCGTCCCGTCACCGAAGCGTATCCGCGACGCCGCCGACGCGCTGCAGCACCCTGGGTAGCCTCTCGCGTGGAGGCATTGCATGTACAGCTTCACCGAACCCGGTCTCTTCCTGGCGCGCGGTGCCGAGGCGCCGGTGACCTGCGCGACCTGTGGGTGCCGGCTGACACCCGATCCGCGGGATCCCGAACACGTGTGGCGCCACTTTCACCCGTTCGCCGGACGTGACGCGCGCGGCTGCCGCGTCGACTGCGTCGACCTGCCCCACGACCGCACGGGGGCGCCGATCCGCCCGATCTGACGGCGGGTCACAGAGAGCGAGTCGGCGGCGGGTCCGAACTGGGACGGTCCCGCCGCGGACGACGACCACGAGACCGCGCTCCCGAGGAGGGACGCGGTCTCGTCGCGTCTGTGCGGTCCGCGCCGGCGGCCCCCGCTCAGGCCGCCGCCACGAGCTGGGAGATCGTCTCCTCGAACGCCGCGGTGTGGCGATCGACGTCGTCGGCAGTGGTGGCCGGCGACATCAGCGCCATGTTGTGGAACGGCGTCAGCAGGATGCCGCGGTTCAGCGCGGCGAGGTGCAGGTACCGCTCCAGCTCGAAGTCCGACGCCGCGGCGGCCTCACGGCCGTTGCGAGGGGCGTTGGGCAGAAAGTGGTACTCGGCGCGCGTCCCCAGCCGCGTGACGTGCCAAGGCACGGCGTGCGCCGCGAGGACGCGCTCGACGCCCTCCGTCCAGCGTTGCGCCAGCGGGACCATGCGGCTGTACGCGTCTGGGGTGAGCACCTGTTCGAGGGTCGCGTGGATCGCCGCGAGCGAGAGGGCGTTGCCGGCCAGCGTCCCGCCGATGCCGCCGACGTCGATATCCTCGAGCGTGGTCAGCGTGGCCAGTCGCGCCGCGATCTCGGCCGTGAACCCGTAGGCGCCCGACGGGATCCCCCCGCCGATCGCTTTGCCCACCACCAGCATGTCGGGTGCGAGGTGGTGCTCGGCGGTGTAGCCGCCGGGACCCGCGCAGAGCGTGTGGGTCTCGTCGAGGATCAAGAGTGTGCCGTTCTCCAGCGTCAGCCGCCGGAGCGCCTCGTGGAAGCCGGGCTCGGGCAGCACGATCCCGATATTGGTCAACGCGGGTTCGGCCAACACGGCGGCCACGTCGCCCGCGGCGAGCGCCCGGTCCAGCGCATCGACGTCGTTGAACTCGACCACGCGCGTCGTGGCCCCCGGGTCCACGGCCGGCCCGATGTTGCCCCGCCGCGGCCCCACCGACCCGTCCCCACGCAGCGTCGCAAACGTCTCGTCGACCGTCCCGTGGTAGCAGTAGTCGAAGACGAGGATCTTCGGGCGGCGCGTGATCGCGCGTGCGAGCCTCAGCGCGAAACGGTTGGCGTCGGTGGCCGACAGCGTGAACTGCCACTCGGGCAGGCCGAAGCGGGTCGCCAGCAGTTCGGCGGCGGCGGCCGCCTCTTCGGTCGGCAACATGTGCGTGATGCCGCGCTCGAGCTGCCGGCGCACGGCCGCCAGCGTTGCCTCTGGGCTATGCCCGGTCATGGCCCCGGTGTCGCCCAGGCACAGGTCAACGTACTCGTGGCCGTCGACGTCGCGAAAGTGGGCGCCGCGGGCGGACTCCACGAAGACGGGGAACGGGCTGGCCCACTTGGTCATCCAGTGCATGGGGACGCCGCCGGGCAGCGTGCGCCGCGCCCGCTCGTGGAGCTCGCGCGAGCGCGGATGCTCGCGGACAAACCGCTGCTCTTCGCGTTCCATGAGGCTGGCAAGGCGGGGACGATCGACGGCCGTCACGGTACTGGGGTCCCTCCCTCGGCACGAAACCGGCGCTCGAACGGGGCACCGGGTACGTGTATCGCACCACATGATAGCGAGGGGCGTGCGATTCGCATGTCGACAGGGGCGCGCCAAGCGTGCGGCATGGGCGCCGCGTGGCGCGCCTTCTTCCCCCGCTGCCATCCACTCCTGCGCCTGCTGGACTCGCTCCTCGACGCGGCCGGGTCTGCTCGGCTGCTGCGTCCGAAGCTCGCGCGGGACCGCGTGCGGGCCGTCAGAGGGCGTAACGCAGGCGGGCGTACGCTGGCTTGATCGCGCTGTTGATCAGCGCCAACCGTTCGTCGAAGTGACAGAAGGCGCTCTTCATCGCGTTGAGCGTCAGCCACTCCAGGTCGTCGAGGTCGAGCCCGAACGTCTCGGCCAGCAGCGCGAACTCGCTCGAGAGGCTGACCCCGCTCATGAGCCGGTTGTCGGTGTTGACGGTCACCCGGAAGCGGAGGCGCCGGAGCAGCTCGATGGGGTGCTCCGCGATGCTCCGCGCGGCGCCCGTGTGCACGTTCGACGAAGGGCACATCTCCAGGGGCACGCGGCGGTCGCGGACGTACGCGGCGAGCCGACCGAGCACGGGCTGGCCCTCTGGTCCGGTCGCGATGTCGTCCACGATGCGGACGCCGTGGCCGAGGCGCTCCGCGCCGCACCACTGCAGGGCCTCCCAGATGGAGGGAAGCCCGAAGCTCTCGCCCGCATGGATGGTGATGTGGAAGTTCTCGCGCTGGATGTACTGGAACGCGTCGAGATGGCGGGTGGGCGGGAAGCCGGCCTCCGCGCCGGCGATGTCGAAGCCGACGACGCCCTCGTCGCGGTGGCGCACGGCGAGCTCGGCGATCTCGAGCGAGCGAGCTGCCGTGCGCATAGCGGTGGCGATGAAGCGGACCGTGATGCCGTGCCCTTCGCTGCCGCGCCGGAACCCCTCGAGGATCGCCTCCACCACCGCATCGAGGGAGAGGCCGCGCTCGGTCGAGAGTTCGGGGGCGTGGCGCACCTCGGCGTAGATGATGCCGTCGGCCGCGAGATCCTCGGCGCACTCGGCCGCGACGCGCACCAGCGCCTCACGCGTCTGCATCACGGCCACCGTGTGCGCGAAGCCCTGCAGGTAGAGCTCGAGGCTCTTGCGGTTCGCGCCGCGTTGGATGAGGGCCGCGAGCTCCCCGGGATCGTGCGTGGGGAGACCGTGATACCCGACCTCGCGTGCCAGCTCGACGAGCGAGGCGGGTCGGAGCCCTCCGTCCAGGTGGTCGTGCAGGAGCACCTTGGGGGCGCGCCGGATGGTGTCGATCGTCAGCACGACGCAGAGCGTACAACTCGTGCCGGGGTGCGGGAGGCCGTCGGGGCACGGGCGGTGGGACCGACCAGGGTGACAGCGACCGCCTGTGATGCACCTGTTACCAGGCGCGGCGGCGGCCGGACTTTCCGATATCGCCGTCGTTTTCTATGATGCGTCTGTCGCCGCGGAGCTCCGCGGCGCGCGTCTGGCGTCCCAACCCCGTGTTGAGGCCGTGCTACCCGCCTGTGCGGGGCACGTGCGTCGTGTTGTCAAGGAGGAGCGCAGAGTCGTGTCTCGGCGTCCGCCGCGCGTCTCGGGCAACGCACCCCTGGCTCGTTCGGTGGCCGGGCTCGCGGTGATCGCCGCGATCGGCGCCGTGGCGGTGCTTGGGCTGCTCGGCGGTCGCCCCGCGGCAGGCCAGAGCGTCTCCACCGCGGGCGCGAGCGCCTCGACCGGGACGCCGGGATCGTCCGCGTCGGTCCATGCCGGCGGCGACCTCGCGGGCGGGATGGCGCTCTACCTGCAGACGTGCGCGGCGTGCCACGGTGTCACCGGGCAGGGGGTGCCGGGGGCCGGACCGAGCCTGCAGGGGCAGGGCGCGGCGGGTACCGCCTACGTCCTCTACACGGGCCGCATGCCGCTGCCCGAGAACGGGGTGCCGTCGCTGCAGCGCCAGCCGCTGCTCTCTCCGAGCCAGATCCAGTCCCTCATCGACTACGTGGCGCAGATCGCGCCGGGCCCCACGATCCCCCCGGTCGACACGCAGGGGGCGGATCTCGCGGTTGGGCGCCAGCTCTTCATCAACAACTGCGCCGCCTGCCATGGTGCCGACGCGGCGGGCGGATCGGTGGGCGGCGGGTTCGTGGCCCCCAGCCTGCACAACGCCGCCCCCTCCACGGTCGGCGAGGCGATGGTGACCGGGCCTGGGCCGATGCCCGTCTTCCGGTTCCCGCTCCGGCAGATCGATGCGATCGCCGCCTACGTGCGGTACTTGCAGACCGCGCCGTCCCCCGGCGGGCTGTCGCTCGGCGGCATGGGGCCGGTGCCTGAGGGGTTCGTCGCGGGGAGCATCGGGGTCGCCCTGCTGCTGGTACTCGTGCAATGGGTGGCGCGGAGGCCGCGCCCATGAGGCACGGCTGCGGCGTCGGCGGCGGGGAGGCGACTAGCCGATGACGTCCGGGATCGACGGTCGGTCCGCACGTGGCTACGCCGGACCGCGCGTCCGGGGCCGCGTGCCCACCGCCAGCGAGTATCGGGCGGAGGTGCTCGTCGGCACGCTCTTCGTGCTGACCATCGTCGCCGGGTTCGCGCTCCTGGTGGTCTACCTGGTGGGGGGCGATACGCAGGTCCAGGGGGTCCTGCTGACCCTCGCGTTCGGCGGCCTTGGGGCTGGCATCGTGGTCTGGGCCCAACGGCTGCTTCCGACCCGCCTGGCGATCGAGGAACGCCACCCGATCGCCCCGGCGCTGACGGCCGAGGCGTCAGAGGTCGCAGCCGCCACCCGCGAGGCAGAGGCGGGGTTCACGCGGCGCCACCTGCTGATCGGGCTCCTCTTCGGCGCCGTTGCGGGTCTCGGCGCCGCTCTGCTGATGCCGGTCCTCTCGCTCGGGCCGGCGCCGGGCCGGGACCTGTTCGTGACGGCCTGGAAAAAGGGTTCGCGCGTCGTCGGATTGGACGGCAAGCCGGTACAGGCCAGCCAACTGCCGATCGACGGCGTGCTGACCGTCTTCCCGGAGGGCGCCGTGGGCGATGCAATGGCGCAGACGCTCTTGATCCGGGTCCCGCCGGACCTGCTGCGGCTGCCGCCCGACCGGATGGCGTGGGCGCCGGACGGGTACGTCGCGTATTCGAAGGTGTGCACGCACGCCGGCTGCCCGGTGGGACTCTATCGGGCGATCCAGCACCGACTGATCTGCCCCTGCCACCAGTCCACGTTCGACGTGCTCGACGGCGCGCAGCCCAGCTTCGGTCCCGCCGCGCGCGCGCTCCCCCAGCTGCCGATCCGGCTCCTCCCAGACGGCACGTTCGTCGCACTGGGCGACTTCCCCGAGCCGGTGGGCCCGAGTTTCTGGAACATGACCTCGGGGGACGGAGCGTGAGCGGGACGGTGCCCGCGCCGCCGGGCGGCACCGACGACGTGCTCGCGGAGGCCGTGCGGCTCCGCGGAGAGCCCGTGCCGCGGGCGGCCGACGGCGTGGAGGGCGACGCGCTGCCAGCGCCCGGCGGGGACCTCCCGATCGTCGGCCCGGCGGTGCGCTTCCTCGACGAACGGACGGGACTCGCTACCTTCGGTCGCACCGCGTTGCAGAAGGTGTTCCCGGACCACTGGTCGTTCCTGCTCGGCGAGGTGGCGGCGTTCTCGTTCGTGGTCCTTCTCCTTACCGGCACGTTCCTCACGATGTTCTTCCGCCCCGACACGACGCCGGTCACCTACCAGGGGCCGTACCAGCCGCTGGAGGGGCAGACCGTCTCGAGCGCGTTCGACTCGGTGATGCAGCTGAGCTTCCAGGTCCGCGCCGGACTGCTCATGCGGCAGATCCACCACTGGGCCGCCCTGATCTTCGTCGGCGCGATCCTGATGCACCTCGCCCGCATCTTCTTCACCGGCGCGTTCCGCCGGCCGCGCGAGGTGAACTGGATCATCGGGTTCGGGCTCCTGCTGATCGCGCTCGGCGAGGGCTTCTCCGGCTACTCGCTGCCCGACGATCTTCTGTCGGGTACCGGCTTGCGGATCGCCTATTCGGCCGCCCTCTCGATCCCGTTCATCGGGCCCTGGTTCGCCTCGCTCTTCTTCGGCGGCATCTTCCCGTCGTCGGGCTTCATCAGCCGGCTCTTCGTGATCCACGTGATGCTGCTGCCCGGCGCATTGAGCGCCGGTATCGCGATCCACCTGCTGATCGTCTGGCTGCAGAAGCACACCCAGTACCGCACCCCCGGCGCGACCGAGCGAAACGTCATCGGGCTCTCGCTCTGGCCGGGCCAGACGTTCCGGTCGATCGGCCTCTTCTTCCTGACAGTCGCCGTGGTCACGCTCCTGGGCGGCCTCGTCGAGATCAACCCGGTCTGGGTCTACGGGCCCTTCGTGCCGTACACGGCGGCCTCGCCCGCGCAGCCGGATTACTACATTGGCTGGCTCGAGGGGCTGCTGCGCATGGCGCCGGGATGGCAGGTCACGCTCTTCGGGGTGACGATCCCGGAACCGTTCGTGCCCGGCGTGGTGGTGCCCGGGATCCTCTTCGGGGTGCTGTGGGCGTGGCCGTTCATCGAGGCGCGCATCACCGGCGATCACCGCGAGCACAATCTGCTGGATTGGCCCTGGGAGGCCCCCTGGCGTGCGGCTACCGGCGTCGCGTTCGCGGGGCTCTTTGCCGTGCTGATGCTGGCCGGGGCCAACGACGTGCTCGGGGCATGGCTGGGCATCCCGGTCGAGACCCTCACGGTCCTGTTCCGGATCCTCGTGTTCGGCGTGCCGGTCGTCGCCTGGGTCGCCACCTACGGGCTGGCACGCGGCCGCCTGCAGCGTGGCGCGGGTCCGATCGAGCCGCCCGGCGGGATCGCCCTGCGCCGTAACGCCAGTGGCGGCTTCGAGGAGGTCCGGGAGACGGCGCGCGTCGAGGCGACCGTGGGGGAGGGCGGCGAATCGTGACCCGCTCGGCCATCTCGGGCACCTGCCCCGCAACACGCCGCCGGCGCGTGCTGCCGGCCGTGCTCCTCCTGCTGGCCGTGACCGTGCTGGCGGCCGGCTGCATGCCGCATCCCGCTACGAGCCAGGGCCAGGCCACGTTCGACCTCTACCAGGTCTTTTTCTGGGCCGGCGCCGTCGTCGCCGCGCTCGTGTGGGGCCTCACCACGTTCGCGGTGCTCCGGTATCGGCGGCGCAGCGATGCGTTGCCCACCCAGGTGCGCGAGAACGGCCGACTCGAATTGGTCTGGACGGCGCTGCCGTTCTTGACGGTCGCCGCGCTTTCCGTGCTGACGTTGCTGACGCTCTCGACCGTCGACGCTATCCCACGCGATCCACCGCTGACCGTCCATGTCGTGGCCTTCCGCTGGTCGTGGCAGTTCACCTATGAGGGCCAGGGCGTCGTCGTGACCGGCGATGCCAGCCACCCGCCGGAGCTCGTCCTCCCCGCCGGGCAGACCACGCAGATCGTGCTGACCTCGGCCGACGTGATCCACTCGTTCTGGGTGCCCGATTTCCTCTTCAAGCGCGATGCGATCCCCGGAGTCACGAACCGGTTCGCGTTCACCGTCGAGCAGCCCGGCACGTGGAGCGGCCAGTGCGCGCGGTACTGCGGCCTGTACCACGACCAGATGACGTTCGTGGTGCGGGCGATGCCCGTGCCGCAGTTCCGGGCCTGGCTGGCGGCACAGCGGGGCCCTGGCTCGGTCATGCCGACGGGCGCGCCCGTGGTGCCGTCCTCCGCGTCGCCGACAGGGAGCATGCCATGACCACGCTGACCGACGTCGTCACCGCCCCGCGCCCCCGCGCCGGCGCCGATCTCCTCGAGTGGGTCACCACCACCGACCACAAGCGGATCGGGCTGCTCTACCTTGGGACCGCTATCGTCTTCTTCCTGCTGGCGGGCGTGATGGCCGAGTTCATGCGGGCCGAACTGGTGGCGCCCGGGCTGCAGTTCCTGACGACCTCCGAGTACAACCAGCTCTTCACGATCCACGGCACGCTCATGCTGCTCTTCTTCGCGACGCCGGTGGCGATCGGGTTCGGCAACTACTTCATCCCGCTGCAGATCGGCGCGGCCGATATGGCGTTTCCGCGCCTGAACGCGCTCTCTTACTGGCTCTTTCTGTTCGGCGGGATCATCGTGGTCTCCGGCTTCGGGGTCGCGGGCGGCGCCGCCGCGAACGGCTGGACGGCCTATGTGCCGCTCTCCGACGCGTACACGCAGGGCGCCGGGATGGACCTTTGGATCGTGGGCGTCGGGATGGTCGGTTTCGCGGGCATCCTCGGCGCGATCAACTTCATCGCCACGATCTTCACGAAGCGCGCCCCCGGCATGACGATGTTCCGGATGCCGATCTTCACGTGGAACATGCTCGTCACGTCGGTGATGATCCTTTTCGCGTTCCCGCCGTTGACGGCCGCCCTCGCGATGCTCTTCATCGACCGCCATCTGGGCGGCTCTATCTACGCGCCATCGCAGGGTGGCGACGCTGTCATCTGGCAACACTTGTTCTGGTTTTTCGGTCATCCCGAGGTCTACATCATCATCCTGCCCTTCTTCGGGATCATGAGCGAGGTGGTCCCGGTGTTCAGCCGACGCCCGATCTTCGGGTACCGCCAGATCGTGACCGCGACGTTCTCCATCGCGTTCCTCTCGATGGCGGTATGGGCGCACCATATGTTCACCACCGGGGTGGTCGATGATCCTTTCTTCAGCGTGATGTCGTACTTGATCGCCGTCCCGACGGGGGTCAAGATCTTCAACTGGATCGCCACGATGTGGAAGGGCCAGATCCGGTTCACCACGGCGATGCTCTTCTGCATCGGGATGCTCTACACGTTTACGATCGGGGGGATCAGCGGCGTGATGGCGGCGTCCCCGCCGCTCGATTTCCAGTTCAACGACTCGTACTTCATCGTCGCCCATTTCCACAATGTGCTGATCGGTGGCACCGTCTTCCTCACCTTTGCCGGCTTTTACTACTGGTTCCCCAAGATGACGGGCCGCTTCCTGGACGAGCGACTGGGAAAGCTCCACTTCCTGGCCTGGTTCGCGGGCGTCCCGCTGACACTCCTGCCGATGTACCAGCTGGGGCTCGACGGGATGCCGCGCCGGATCGCGGACTACTCGCCGGCTACCGGTTGGAGCGACCTGAACGCGCTGGCGACGGCCGGCGCGATCCTGCTCGGGCTCGGCACGATCCCGTTCCTGATAGCGATCGTGGTGGCATTGCGCCAGCCCGCGACTGCGCCGGCCGATCCATGGGGCGGCTTTGCCCTCGAATGGGCGACCAGCTCGCCGCCGCCGGCGCACAATTTCGACAGGCTGCCGCCGATCCGCTCCGATCGACCCGTCTTCGACGCACGGATGGCGGTAGCGGTCGGCGCTGGGGGTGCTGGCGGGCCGAGCGGCGGGCTGGCGGGGGACGGAGCGGGCGCCACGGGGTCCGCAGCGTTGGCCGCCGATCCGGACGGAGGATAGACGGTGCCGGAGGAAACCCGTCTCTTCATCCGGAGCTTTCTCTTTGCCCTGGTCGTCGCGACGGCCTACTGGTTCGTCAGCTATGACGCGATCGGGACAGTGCTGCTCGGCGGGTTTGCGGCCGCCTCGCTCACGGCGTTCGCGCTTCTGAAACGCGGCGCCCCACGGCGTGACGATCGGCCCACCGGCTCGTCAAGTGTCGCTGGGGGACTGCTGGTTCAAGTCAGGGACTTGATCGGAACCGCCGAAGACCCGGCGCACGAGCGGCCGTTCGAGGACGAACGCGGGCGGATCCCCGTGGCCAGCCTGGCGCCGGTGCTGCTCGGCATCGGGGTGGCCATGGTGGCGCTTGGGCTCATCTTCGGGGTCTGGAGCGTGATCGCCGGGGCCATCCCGCTGGCCCTCGGTCTGCGCGAATGGCTCCGGGAAGTGAACGGGGAACTGCGCGCCCTTGCCGCTGACGAGGAGGCGGAGGCGGCGCGAGACGGCCGATAGGGCGCGGCTACGGCCGCGCGGCGTCCCGATGCGCTGCGCCCGGCAGGCGCAGACTCCCGTGACTGCAACGCGTTCGAAACAGGAGACGGCGCGCGACCGATGGTGCCGGGACGCGCGGTGTGCGGCAATGGCCGTGCCTCGGCCTGCCCACTGGGGGTGGCCGGACGCGCCCGGCCGCGTCACACTGCAGGACGCGCGACCTGGAGGAGAGATGAACAACCAGCTGCTCGTCCTCGTCGCCGACGACGAGCCGCGTATCACGAAGCTCGTGGCGCTGACCCTGCACGGTGAGGGCTTTCGCGTGGTGACCGCCAACAGCGGCGAAGAGGCGCTCCGCCGGGCCGAAGAGGTGCGGCCCGATCTCGTGCTGCTCGACATCGTGATGCCCGATCTCGACGGCATCGAGGTGATGCGGCAACTTCGCGAGTGGCGCCCGGTGCCGGTCATCCTGCTGACGGCGAGAGGCTCGACGGCCGACAAGGCCAGGGGGCTCGACCTGGGCGCGGACGACTACGTGGCCAAGCCGTTCCACCCCGACGAGCTGGCGGCGCGGGTGCGCGCCGTGCTCCGCCGCGCGGCGGGGTCGACCGGGGCCGGCATCGTCCGCCTCGGCGATATCGAGATCGACCTCGAGCGGCGGATCGTGACGCGCCACGGCGAGCTGGTCTCGCTGAGCCGGACCGAATGGCTGCTGCTCCAGCATCTCGCCGCGAACGCGGGGCGCGTCGTCCTGCACACCGAGCTGCTCACCAAGGTGTGGGGCCCCGAATACCGCGACGATCTACAGTATCTGCGGGTCTGGATCAGCCGCGTTCGGCGGAAGCTCGGGGCCGCGCCCGGCGAGCCGGGCCCGATCACGACGTTCCAGGGGATCGGATACGTGCTCGACATCGAGGGCGCCCGGCGCCGGTCGGGCATCGCCCGCTAACTCGCTGTGCGCCCGCTAACTCGCTGTGCGCCGGCCGCTGGCCGCGTCGTCCTCTCGGGCCAGCCGCAGCGCTGCCTCACCGGCGCGGTAGCCGAGCCCTGCCGATATCGCCTCGGCCGCCCTGGCAGTCTCGACCGCGAACCGGTGCACGACCTCACGGCCGAACTGCGCGGCGGGGCCGGCGATCCCGACCGCGGCGACGACCCGGCCGCGGGCGTCGCGGATCGGGGCGGCGAGCGAGGCGAGGCCGATCTGGTGCTCGCGCGCGCTCTCCGCCCAGCCCCGCGAGCGGACCTTCGCGAGCTCCTCCTCGAGCCGGGCGCGGTCGGTGATCGTGTACGGTGTTGCAGCGACGAGCGCCTGCCTGTCGAGCAGCGCCGAGCGCTCCGCCAGCGGCAGATAGGCGAGGAGGACCTTGCCCGCACTGGTGGCGTGTGCCGGATGCCGGCAGCCGAGCCGGTTGGCGAGCCGTAGCGTGGCGAGGGTCTCACGTCGCTCGACCACCACGATGTCGAGCCCGTCCAACACCGCGATGTGGACGCTCTCGCCCGTCCGCGAGAGCAGCTCGTCGACCGCGCCGACCGCGACGAGGTGGAGGTCGGCCCGCGATGGGACCCGTGCCCCCAGCTCGTAGAGGCGCAGGCCGAGCCGGTAGTGGCCCCGGTCCGTGGCGCGTTCGACGAGCCCCTCCCGCGTGAGGGTGGTCAGGAGCCGGTGGACGGTGCTCTTCGCGAGCCCGAGCCGTCGGGCAAGCTCGGTCACGCCGAGCTCGCGATCGGCCGGGGCGAACGCGGCGAGCAGCCGTGCCGCGTGATGGACCGCGGCGATCGAGCCGCTCATCGCGCCGCCCCGGGCATCGTCCTGCGCGGGGCGCCCCGGTCCCCGGGCTGCCGCCTCGGTCTCGTCTGCCGCGCGCTCGGCTCCCTCGGGTGCGGCCGCCTCGGTCTCGTCCGCCGCGCGCTCGGCTCCCTCGGGTGCTGCCGCCTCGGCCTCGTCCGCCGCGCGGTCGGCCCCCTCGGGTTTGACCGCCGTCACGTTCACGGGCGTGGACACCTCCTACTCGAGCCGACGGCGCTCCATCCGTCTTCGGTCGCTGCAGCGCCATGGCCATCGACGCGCTCAGTTCCCGCGCTCTGTTCCGAGGCGCGGAACGCGATCGCAAGCGTGGGTGAGCGGGCGTGACACGCGGGCGCTCACGGCGGGCCCCCATCTCGCAAATCCGTCACAGCCACGCCGGCTATCGACACGCGTGCGGCGACAGGGGCGCGGCGGCCCGCTACGATCGAGCTCGTGGAACGAGCTGGTAGTCCCTGGCGTCGTCTGGCGCGCCGGACGGCGTATCAGAACCCCTGGCTGACCGTGTGGGAGGACGACGTCGTGCGGCCGGACGGGGAACGCGGCATCTACGGTGTCGTGCATTTCGCGCACCGGGCCGTCGGCGCGGTGCCGCTCGATGACGCCGGTCGCGTGCTGCTCGTGGGTCAGTGGCGCTACGCGCTGGACGCCTGGTCCTGGGAGATCCCCGAGGGCGGCGCGCGCCCGGATGAGGACCCGCTCGACGCGGCGCGACGGGAGCTCGCCGAGGAGACCGGCTACACGGCGCGGGAGTGGCGGGAGTTGCTGCGGGCGCACCTGTCGAATTCGGTGACCGACGAGGTGGCGGTCGTTTGGTTGGCTCGCGGTCTGGAGGCGGGCGTGCCGTCGCCCGAGGGGACCGAGCAACTTGAACTGCGCTGGGTGCCGTTCGCCGAGGCACTCGCCATGGGTCACGATGGGCGGATCACCGACGCGCTCACGATCCTCGCCCTGCAGCGCCTCGCGCTGCATCGGCTTCGCCCGGCGCCCTGAAGCGGGTTCGGGCCGCCGGGGTCGCCCGAAGCGGGCCAGCCCCCCGCACGGTGGAGCCCATCGTGCGGGTGTTGGGCCGCGCGGTAGAGCCAACGTGCGCGCGTTGGGCCGCGCGGTGGAGCCGCGTGCCGGGGCCGTCGTCCGTGCGGCGGCCATTCTGTCGACATGGGTCCCGCTGGTGCAGCTCCCGGTGCCGCGTCACGGCCACCTGCGGCGACTCGTAGCGATGGGCCGCGGGTCGCACGTCTAGCACTGCTGTTTCTGCGTAACTGTCACCCAGGGAAACGTATGTGACGTTCACCCGAGACGGCCGGTCGCTTCGTGCGATTGTCGTGGTAGATCAGCTCATTCGCGACGATATCTGAATCAGCAGCCGCCTTTGCGTGCGTGGCCGACCGGCGGAGGCCGGCGTTTCCCGGATAACGTTCCCCCGGTGATCATTACGCAACAATGCCGCCGCCCTGGTCGTGCTGCTGTCGCGCCGTCCCGCCGCCGCCCTGGTCGCTCCGTCGTCCCGCGGTCCCGCCGCCGCCCTGGTCGTGCTGCTGTCGCGCCGTCCCGCCGCCGCCCTGGTCGCTCCGTCGTCCCGCGGTCCCGCCGCCGCCCTGGCCGTCCCGCGGTCCCGCCGCCTCCGTCACTCCGCCGTAGCCGCGCTAGCCGGGCTCCGGGGCGAGCCAGCGGTCCTGGAGGATCGTGCTGCCCACGCTCGTCGTCAGGGCGCGTACCCAGGCCGACCGCTCGAGGCCCGCCGGTTCGTACCGAGCCGTCCAGGCGGACTTGCGGCCGGCCTCGGCGAGCTCCCAGCGCAAGAGCGCCACGCGGCCGGTGGCGACGCGGGTGGCGATCGCGACCGCGTCGGGTGACCACGCCTCGACGGCGCGTTCAAGGTGGCGTAAGCAGAGGCCAGGGGACCGTTCGTACGCCTCGCGGCTGGCCGCCGTCAACAGGGCGGCTGAGAGGAGCCCGAGCACCGTGGTTCGCGTGTCGCGCATCGCTCGGCACGCGACACAAGCGTCCCGTGGCCGCGCATGTTCGCGGCGCCCGCGCAGCGTGCGGCCGGGCTGCAGCGCTGGGACCACGAACGCCGCGGGCGACGGGCGACGCCACTCCCGGCGCTCGTCATTCGGCGTCCACGCGGACCACGCGCGCAGCGCGGCGGCTACCCGTCGCTCAACCCGTGTCGACGGGAGCTCCTCTGGCGTGGGAATCGCCGCGAGGTACCGCCGCCAGGCCCGCACCTGCACCGCGAGCGCTCGCGACAGCAGTGCCGGCGCCGCCGAGACGTCCCAGATGTGTGCCTCGCAGAGTGCATCGAAATCGACGTCCTCCTGGCCCTCGCGCAGGCGCGACGATCGCCAGCGGAAGAACCAGTCGAGCACGAGATCCAGCGCTGAACAGACCGGGCAGCGCCGCGCGTCGAGTTCCGCCGTCAGGCCCTCGATGGTCCACGCGCCCCCACCCCACGGGGCGGACGCTTCGTCCGGCGGCGCCGAGGTGCGCACGCGCGCGTCGAGATCGACGCCCAGCAGCGGCTCCAGCATGCGGGCACGGCCGTCCCGGGAGTCCGGCAGCGTCCCGGGATCCTCCAGCAGCATGGCCAAGCGCTCCCGCAGTTCGGGCGCGCGTGGCCACGGCCAGCGGCCCAGCAGCGCGACCAGGTGGGGGCGGCAGAGGCCGTCGGGCGACCGTGGGACGGCAGGGTCGCCGCCGCTCCGGCCCCGGGCGATCGCCCAGAGACCGTGGTCCTGGGCCCATTGCTCGGTTTCGCAGAGGGTGCAGGCTCCGCGCGCCACGACGCGTGCCGCCCCGTGGCCGAGGATCCGCTCGAGGCGCGCCTGCAGCACACCGCGGTAGATGTCCGCGAGCCGGTAGCCGTCCAGGTCGTGGAGCATCCAGCGGGCGTGGCGCGGGCAGAACCCGCCCGCCGCGGCCAGCGCAGTGTGGACGTCGGGGTCGCTCAGGCCCTCGGCGAAGAGAAAGAAGATGCGGCGCTCGGTCGTGACGCGCATGAACGTACAGACGCCGCAGCGCGCCCCGTCACCG
>JAKAMV010000651.1 GCA_021812735.1 Chloroflexota bacterium
CGGCGACGGCGCCTGGCAGATCGAGCGGGACCTGCCCACGCTGCTGGACGACCTGGCGGCGCTGCTCGGCCCCCGCCCGGCCCTCGTCGCGCTCTCGGCCCACACCCCGGGCTTCGACGGCGATCGCCTGGCCGGGCTCGTGCGCGAGTACCTGGGCATCGCCGCAGAGGGCGCCCCGCTCGCGATGGCCGCCCGGTCGGGCGCTCGCCTGGAGCTGGGCGCCTGGGCCCGGGGCGGCATCCACGCGCCACGCGGACCCCAGCCCAAGCGGCACGCGGCCGCGCGCCGGCCCCGCCGCTGACGCGGCCGCTCTGCGAAGATCGCGCCGTGCCCGCGTACGAGCCCGCCATCGCCAGCCCCCGGAACCCCCGCGTCCGCGCGGCCGCGGCGCTGCGGGACCGCGGCGCCCGCGAGGCGGCGGGCCTGACGCTGGTGGACGGCGTGCGGGAGCTCGGACGCGCCCTCGCTGGCGGCGCCGCGCCGGTCGAGGTGTTCGCTGACGCGGGGCGGCTGGACGCGAACGGCCTGGCGGTCCTGACGCGGGCGCGGGAGGCCGGAGCCCTGGTGCTGCCCACCTCGGGCGAGGCGCTGGACCGGCTGGCGTACGGGGACCGAGCCGAGGGGATCGTGGCCACGGTCCGCGTCCCTCCGCTGGCCCTGGCCTCGCTGCGCCTCCCGGCGGATCCGCTGGTGGTGGTGCTGGAGGGCGTGGAGAAGCCCGGCAACCTCGGCGCGGTGCTGCGGTCCGCGGACGGGGCCGGGGCGGACGCGCTGATCGTTGCTGACCCGCGGACCGACCTGTTCAACCCCAACGCCATCCGCGCCTCGCTGGGCGCCGTCTTCGCGCTGCCCCTGGGCGCCGGGACCAGCGCCGAGGTCCAGGCCGAGCTGGGCCGGCGCGGGATCGGCGTGGTCACCGCCCGCGTGGACGCCGACGAGCTCTACACCGACGCGGACCTGACCGGGCCGCTGGCCATCGTGCTGGGCAGCGAGGCGGACGGCCTGACGGGCCGCTGGCCCTCCCCGCCCGCCCGGGCCGTTCGGCTGCCGATGCTGGGCGTGGGCGACTCGCTCAACGTCTCGATCGCCGCCGCGGTCCTGCTCTACGAGGCGCGGCGCCAGCGCGGGGCGCGGTAGCGGGTCAGGCGCGCGGGCCACCGCCGGCCCGGCCGGTTAGGCGCCCCGGCTCCCGTCGGCCCCCGCCGCCGTGTCGGCATCGCCCGGCCCCGCGTCGTCGGGATCGGCCTCGGCCGCGGCGGGGCTCGTGCTCTCCGCCGCTCGCCGCCGCTCGCCCCGCCGCTCGCTGGCGTCGAGCTCGGTCGCCACCGCCACGGCCACGGGGTCCAGCCCGGCCGGCGTTGCCGGGCCAACGGCGTGCGCCCTCGCCTCGGCCGGCTTGAGGGGCCCGCGACGGACGATGGAGACGACGCCCGAGAGCGTGATGCCGGTCCCCACCAGGTACAGCACGTTGGTGGTGCCGATCAGGTCCGACAGCGGCCCCACGATGATGATCGGCAGGAAGCTGGCGGTGGACACCAGCATGTTCAGGACGCCGAACACCCGGCCGCGGACGTCCTCGGGGAGCTCCTCCTGGAGCTGCGTCTGCGACGGGATGGCGACGAACGCGTAGGCGACGCCGGCCAGGAGCGCCACGAACACCACGATCGAGATCAGGCCCGTGAAGTCGGACAGCGAGACGAGGCCCGCGCCCTGCTCGAGGTTGAGCACGAACCGAGACACGGGACCGATGCTCACGATGAGCATCACGAAGATGCCCAGCGCCACCAGGCCCACCTCGATGATCCGGCGTCGCGGCGCGAGGTGGCCCCAGGAGTTGAGCACCAGGATCCCGGTCACGATGCCGAACCCCAGCGGCAGCACGACCACGGCGAAGTCCTGGGGCTGGAGGCCCAGCGCGGTGCGCGCGAAGTCGGGACCCAGGACGCCCAGCACGCCCACGAGCGAGGCGGCGATGCCGAGGTACACGAGCGACCAGCCGATCGCGAGGTTGGCGCGGATGTACGCGATGCCCTCGCGCAGCTGGCCCAGCGTGGAGTCCACGGCCGCGGCCGCGGCCACGTCGGCCGTGCGCTCGCCGGTGTCGGCCGAGGACGGCGGGGCAGGTGGCAGCCACCAGCAGAACAGCGCGGCGACCAGGTAGAACACCGCCACCACGAGGATCAGCCCGGGCGCCCCGGCGAGGGTGACCACGAGCCCGCCCAGCAGCGCGTAGCCCACGGCGAAGGCGGCGTTGAGCGTGAGCGTGAACACCCCGTTCGCCGCCACGAGCTGCTTGCGCGGCACGAGCTGCGGGATCATCGACGCCTCGGCCGGCGCGAAGAACACGGTGATCGTGGACACGACCGCGTTGAGGACGAGCACCAGGGCCAGGACGTCGCGCAGGGCCCACAGCAGCACGAAGATGCCCGCCCGCAGGAGGTTGGTGCCGACCAGCACCAAGCGCTTGTCGAGACGGTCCACATAGACGCCGGCGACCGCGGACAGCAGCACGGCCGGCCCCAGGAACGAGAGGATCAGGACGCTGACGGCCGTGTTCGAGCGCGTGGTCTCCAGGACGATCACCGTGAGCCCGAACAGCACCATGTTGCCGCCGATCTGCGTGAACACCTGGCTGAGCCAGAGCAGCAGGAACGGGCGGTTGCGGAAGACGTCCAGCGCGCCGGGCTCGGCCTCCGGGCCGTGGCCGTTGCCGGTCGCGCCGCTGGCGGGTCCCTGGCGCGGGCCGGTGGCGGTCACGGTCGCCGCGGCGCCGCGGCGGCGCTCACGGCGGGGTCCCCCCGGCGCTCGAACCCGGCAAGGCGCCGCTCGAGCGCGGGGCGCTCCAGCAGGACGTGGCGGCCGCAGCCCTGGCAGCGCAGGCCGATGTCGGCGCCGAGGCGGTCCACGAGCCAGGTGTCGGCGCCGCAGGGGTGGTTTCGGCGGAGGCGCACGACGTCGCCCAAGTAGAGGGTCACGGGAGGGGTGCCTGGCATCGCGCCGGAGCGTAGCAGAGGCACGGGCGGCGGGCGGGGCCCGAGACGCCGCCCGGACGCCGTCAGAGCCTCGGCCGGCCGAGCGTCGGGGCCAGGACGCGCGTCGCGGCCGGGAGGGTCACGAGGTCCTCCGCGTCCACGCGGATGGTGGCCGTCGGGTACTGCGAGGTCAGCTGCGCGATGATGCCACCGGCCCGCGCCAGCGACCCGGCCAGCGTCTCCGGCTGGCCGACCGCCAGGAACACGAGCGGCGAGGCGAGAGGCGTCCCGCCGATCGACAGGTTGCCGGCCTCGCCGGTGGCCACCACGCCCGGCACGATCCGCACGCCGTTGACCGCGATGGCCTCGGCGCCCGCGTTGCGCAGCTCGTTGAGCAGCTGGGTGATCGCCAGCGGCGGCAGCGGGCCGGTGGCGGTGACCTGGATGCCCTGCCCCGCGACGCCGATGGCGCCGGACCAGCCGAGGATCTGGGCCAAGTCGGACCGCATCTGCGTGGTGGACGTGTCGCCGCGCTGCACGGCGGCGGCGAGGGCCTGGCGTTGCTGCTGGAGGGTGGCCACCTCGTCGCGGAGCTGGTTGTTGCGGGTGGTGACGTTGGCGACCAGCTCGGTGAGGTCCTGCACGGACATCTGCGAGAGGCCCTGGTCTTGGGCCTGCGACCGCGCCTGCACCACCACCAGGAACCCCAGCAGCACCAGCACGAGGGCCACCGCCATGCGTCCCGGGCCGCGCCGCATCAGGGCACCGCCGTGGCGACGGGCGCCGAGGACGGGAGGGGCGTCGCCTGGGGGCGACCGTACCGGAGGATGATGGAGCCCGCGTAGGCGGGGAGGTCCACGCTGTCCGGCGTCGCGACGGCCACGCCGATGCCGTAGGCCACCTGGCGAGCGCGCATGAAGTCCGCGAACCCCTGCAGGTGGGTCAGCGTGTCGAGCATGGACGCCGGGCCGAGCGCGGTGATCTGGTAGGGGGCCGCCACGTACGCGCCGTTGACCACGACGGAGCCGCCGATGTCCACCACGGCGGTGGACACGACCACCCGCTCCCCGTTGATGGCGATCCCCTCGGCGCCGGCAGCCCACAGCTGGTCCACCACCGTGAGCACGTCGGCCCCCGACACGAGGTAGTCCTGCTCGTTGCCGTCGGCGGGCACGGGCAGGGTGGAGTCGGACAGCTCGATCACCAGGCCGGGGCCGGTCATCGCCACCAGGCCGGCGTTGATCTGCGCGCTCTGGAGCTCGGCGTTGAGGTCCCGGGAGACGGCGGCCCCGCCCTGGCCGGCGGCCTCGAGCTGGGCGATGGCCGCGCGCGCGTCGAGGACCTGCTGCTCGAGCTGGCCCTGCTGCTTCTGGAGGTCCAGCACGGTCGAGACGAGGGGGGTCCGCTCCTGGCTCGTGTACTGGACGCGCGGCCCCTCCGCGGCCATCTGGGCGGCGATGAGGAAGCCCAGGGCCAGCAGCGCGACGGTCAGCGTCACCTGCCAGCTCGGGATGGCGCGGATGCGGCCGACGATCGGGGTCATGGCGCGGCCGGACGCCGAGCGGAGAGGACGATCCAGACCAGGACCGCGGCCGACACGACCATGATCCCCAGCAGCGCGAGGGTGAGCGTGTCGTCGCCCGGGCCGGACCCGCCGGGACCGGTGGTGGCGACGGGCGCGGACGACGCCCCGCTGCTCGCGGCGGACGGGCCCGAGCTGCCGCCGGCCGGCGCGGCGGAACCGGACGCGCCCGGCACTAGCGAGGCGGCCGGCCCGCTCCAGCCGGGCGGGAGCGGGCCCGACGGCGCCGGCTGGGGACCGAACGGCGACGGCGCGGCCGCGCCGATGCTCGCGTACCACTCGGCCTGGAACGCCGCCAGGTCCTCGCCGACGGCCGCCTGCAGGGCCTGGTCGTCGGTGGGGCCGTTCCTGTAGGCGAGGATCAGCTTGGTGAGCGCGGCCTTCCCGTACTGCCGCACGATGAAGTCCACCGCGGACACGGATTCGGCGTAGGCAAGGACGGTCTTGGTGGGCTCGGTGGGGAACTGCCAGCCGAGCGCCGTGAGCGGCAGCAGGTCGCCAGTGGACACCGCGCCCGACACCATCGAGCGGTACTTGGTGGCGTTCCCCTCGGACTGGTAGACGGCGAACCCCTCGTTGAGCCAGCGGGGCAGCGAGCGGTACGGGTTGTTGGTGGCGTCGTCCACAACCTGGTGCGTCAGCTCGTGGGTGATCGTGATCCCCACCCAGGGGTCGGTCAGCATGCTCGGGGTGAACTCGGCGAACAGGGTTCGGATCTGGGGGATCGCCTCGCCGCCCACGTTCTCGCGCGTGCCGGGGCCCATCGCCGCCCGGAATGAGGCGTCGTCGGCGTAGATGAAGAAGTCCACCGGCGTGGTCTCGGCGATCCCGAGCACCGACGCGTCGGTGGCGATGGCCTTGACCGCGACGCCGGCCGCGTTCTGCGCGAACGATTGCGAGCCCTGCGTCCAGTGGACCGTCACGATGCCGTCGCGCAGGGACTGCCAGGCCTGGGTCTCGTCCTCGTAGCGGTACGTGTACGGGTTGCTGCTCACCGGCGCGCCGCCGCCCTGCGGGTAGGCGACCCAGGTGATGGTGACCGGCGTGTTGGGCATGAGGTGGCCGCTGCCCGACGTGTCGAGCGTGTAGTGGAGCGCGGTCGTGCCGGCGGGGGGCGTGCTGGGCAGGTCGGTGACGTACGGGCCAACGTCGCCGGGCGTGGCGATCTGCGCCTCGACCCGGGCCGGCGCCTGGCTGGCGCTGAGCTGGACGGCGAACACGACGCCCTGGTTGAAGGTGGACGTCGCGGACGAGCTGGCGAACGCGAACCCGGCCGCGCGGACCGGCGCCGCGGGCACCAGCAGCGCGGCCGCCGCGCCCAGCGCGAGCAGCAGGCGTGCGGCGGCCGGCCGACCCCGGCCCATGACT
>JAKAMV010000652.1 GCA_021812735.1 Chloroflexota bacterium
GGTCAACATGCCGGAGGCCGCGACGGCCCAGGAGATCGAGACCGTCTACCTGGAGGGCTGGAGGCAGGGCCTCAAGGCCATCGCGATCTACCGCGACGGCTCCAAGCGGAGCCAGCCGCTCAGCACCGGCAAGAAGAAGGACGAGGGCGCCGAGGGCACGGCCGAGGACCGGGCGACGATCGAGAGCCTGCGCAAGCAGCTCGCCGCCGCCCAGGTGGAGGCCACCCGCCCGCACCGCCGCCGCCTGCCGGCCGAGCGGACCGCGCTCACCCACAAGTTCGAGATCGCCGGCCACGAGGGCTACATCACGGTCGGCCTCTACGCCGACGGCCAGCCAGGCGAGATCTTCCTCAAGATGGCCAAGGAGGGCTCGACGATCTCGGGCCTCATGGACACGCTGGCCACCTCGGTCAGCCTGGCCCTCCAGTACGGCGTCCCGCTCAAAGACGTGGTGCACAAGTTCGCCCACGTCAGGTTCGAGCCCAGCGGCTTCACCGGCAACCCGGAGATCCCGATCGCCAAGTCGCTCGTGGACTACATCTTCCGGTGGCTCGGCAGCCGGTTCCTGCCGGAGGAGGACAAGGCGAGTCTGGGCCTGATCGACCGCTCGCAGGTGGTGGCCGACGCCCCGGCGCCGTTTGCCGCCAACGGCCTCAAGCCGCACGCAGACGAGGGGATCACCGCCCAGTCGGAGGCCGTCGCCAAGCCCGAGCCCTCACCGGCGCCGGCGCCCGACGAGACCCCGAAGGCATCCGCAGCCGCCGCGACGGCCACGGCGCCGATCCCGGTCCCGGTTGTCAAGGAGGAGCTCGCGGTCATCGCCACGGGCTCGGGCGCCAACGGCAATGGCGCTTCCAAGAACGGGGGCGGGCTGTCGGCCATCGCCGCATCGCTGGGCGGCGGCCCCAAGGTCGCCTTCGCGGCCCAGGCCGACGCCCCCAGCTGCGCCGACTGCGGCTCGATCATGGTCCGCAACGGCTCCTGCTACAAGTGCCTCAACTGCGGGTCGACCTCGGGCTGCAGCTGATCCCGAACCTCGCTTCTGGCGGAGGCCCCGGCGTTCTCGCCGGGGCCTCCGCGATTCAGGGCGCCAGCTCACCCGCTGATGAGGCAGAACTCGTTGCCCTCGGGGTCGTTCATGCGGATCCAGTAGGAGCCGCCCTCGTCGATCGGGCCCCGGCGGTCGCTGGCGCCGAGGGCGACCAGTCGGGCAGCCTCGGCGTCGATCCTGGCCCTGCGCTCCTCGGGCGGTCCATTCCCGCCGACCTTGAGGTCGAGGTGCAGGCGGTTCTTGGCGACCTTGCCCTCGGGGACCACCTGGAAGAACACGAGGGGCAGGTCGCCGCCGGGCGGCTCGAGGTAGACGTCGCCGTCGGGAAAGGCGTCGGGCAGCGGGTAGCCCAGGGCCTCGGCCCAGAAGCGCGCCAGCGCGACGGGATCGGCACAGTCGATGGCGAGATCGAAACGACGGACCACGGGCACTCCTCGGAAGCTGTCGGATGTCACCGCTCGCTGCATTGTCGGGGGATATTCCTGCCAGCCAACGTCATGAACCCGATCGGCAGCGACCATCATGGGCCAGACGCCCGCCCGGATCGTCCCGGAGGCGTGACGGACGGCATCCGACGCCTCGAGGGCACCCGGCGGCATTCCTGACGCCGCCTGGCAGCAAGGCCGTGAGACCATGCCCGCAGACTCGCGTCCCCGCCCGATCGTCGAGAGGTGTCACATGCCGTCCGCCCCGATCATCCTCGTCCCCGGGTTCTGGCTGGGCGCCTGGGCCTGGGACGAGGTCGTCGTCAAGCTCCGCGCGTCCGGCCATCACGCGACGCCGATCACGCTGCCGGGCCTCGAATCGAGCGACGCAGACCGGTCGCGGATCACGTTCGAGGACCACGTCGCGGCGATCTGCGCCGCGGTCGAGGCGGCGGGCCGACCCGTGGTGCTCGCGGTGCACAGCGCCAGCGGCTTCTCCGGCTATGCCGCGAGCGACCGGGTGGCCGAGCGGATCGCGGCCATGGTCTACGTGGACACCGCGCCGGGCAAGCCGCCCCTCGATCCGGGGTTCGAGGGCGTCGACAAGCCGCTCGACTGGGACGAGCTCGTCGCCGAGGAGAACCTCGAGGGGATGACCGAGTCCCAGAAGGCCACGTTCCGGGCACGCGCCGTGCCGGTGCCGGGCGGGGTCGTGCGCGGCGGATTCGAGTTCCGCAACGACGCGCGGAACGACATCCCCAGCACGCTCATCTGCACCGCGTTCAGCGCTGAGCAGTACCGCTCGTATGCGGCCGAGCATCCGGAGTGGCCCTTCCTGGCGGGCATCCCGGAGCTCCGCAACGCCACCTGGGTGGACCTGCCCACGGGCCACTGGCCGATGTGGTCGAAGCCGGCGGAGCTGGCGGCGATCATCGGCGAGGTGGCGACGGCACGGGGCTCCAGCGCGTAGGCTGGTCCTCCGCTCGATGGGCAGAGGAGAACGTCATCCGCGTCTGGCTGCATCGACCTGTCGCCTGGGCACCACCCGCCACCTCGCTGGCGGCCCTGCTGCTCGTGCTCGGCTGGGAGGCGTCGGCGGGCGTCGCGCCCCACGCGGACGAGGGCGCGCCAGCGCGCCTGTTCCAGCTCCTCATGCTCGCCGATGCCGCGCTGATCGCGCTGTTCGCACTCCTCTGGGTGCCGCGGGCACCCCGTCCGGCCGCGGTCATCGTCGCGTTCCAGATCGCCTGCGCCGCCATGCCCGTGGCCTTGATCGTGGCGCTCGAATCGCTGGCCTGACCGCGGGGACGTGTCGGGACGAAGCCGCGGCGCTGCACTTCCGGGGAACCTCCGCTAGAGTCGCCCAAGGCCATCGAGGCGCACGCAGGGAGCGACGTGGCGAAGCAGGACTGGGCAGGCATCTCGGACGCCAAGGCAGCGCGCCGCCTCGGCGCCATGCTGGGCGTCGCGTTCGACGCCCAGCCGGTCGGCGGCCTCGGCGGCTCCGACGGGGCGCTGGCCGTCGCGGGCGAGGAGGCCTGGGTGGCGCTCCAGGTGGAGCGAAAGCACAACCATCCGGTCGAGAACCTGCTCCAGTACTGGCCCTGGCTCGAGCGCAACCGGCGGCGGCTGGTCCTGGTCCACGCGATCACGCCGGACGCCCGCAGGCGCACCGGCCCGCGCGCCGCTCTCACCGCCTGGACCGGCTCGATGATGGAGCGGGTCCTCCCGGGCCGCTTCACATACTGCCGCGTGGAGCTCGGCTCGCGGGACGAGGGCATCCAGCTCGAGGCGGCCAAGACCGCCCTCGAGGCGCTGCGCCAGCCGCTCGAGGGCCGCAGCCTCCTGGCGGGGAACTAGCAGCGAGCCCGTGCCGGTGCGGGCTGAGCCGGTACCGCCTCGGCCGTCGAGCCTCGGCCCTCGAGCCTCCGCGCCAGTCCCAGGCCCTCGACAGCCCGACGGTGGACGCGGATGCGGGCTGTCGAGCCGGTCGCGCCGCGCCCGTCGCGCCGGTCAGGCCGCGTCCGTCGCGCCTAGGGCTTGACCGACGGGATCGGGAACGGCAGCCGTGCCGGGAGCCCGTTCGGCAGCAGCGTCGTGAGGTCTTTCGGCAGCAGCGGCGTCAGGACGGCCAGGGCCACTGGGACCGAGGTGCCGCGCAAGAGCTTCACGGTCTCCGACGCGTTGAATGCCTCGGTGAACGACTTGAGGAGCCCGGACGGGATGTCAGCGGCCAGCGTGCTGTTGGTGCCGAAGTAGGTGTCCACGACCACGACGGCCACCGACACGATCAGGATCGCCTCGATCCCCCCGAACACCGCGCCCAGCGCCTGGTCCGCCTCGCGGGACAGCCCGTGCTGCGGCACCACCTTGCGCAGGACCAGCGCCTCGAAGATATGGAGACCCACGAGGATCGCGGGGAACGCGATCGAGTACCCGACCATGTTGGCGTAGTCGGCCGGGATGTCCGGGAACAGCTGCTTGGCGATGAGGCCGACCGGGTACCGGAAGTAGGCGCCCGCCACCGCGGAGATCGCGATGAACACGATGCCGAGCAGGCGCCGCAGGAACCCTGTCCGGAAGCCGCCGTAGATGAAGCCGGCAATGAACCCGACGAGCACGACATCCATCGTCATGGCGGCGACACTCCTGCCTGGGACGAGACGACTGGCGCGAAGCATCGCACTCCGGCAGGCGGTTGCGAAGACGGCAAATCGCGCCGGCCCGGGAGGGCTTGGCCCCTGCATCGCCAGACCGGCGTAGCATGCTGGTGTTCGGAGGTGACTCGATGACGATCGAGACCATGTCCGGCGCCCCGGTCGTGCCGTCCGCGACGCCGGCCCCCGCTGCTCCCTCGGCGGTCCCTGATGGCGGCCAGGCGGACGTCCGACGCCCGGGCGATGCCATGCGGGCCCGGCGGCTCGCCCCGGAGCGCCAGATGGCGCTCGCGCGCGGCGTCGTCCGGACGCTGTCGCATGCGCTGCCCGCGGACACGCCCCTAGCGCTGGACGTGGATGACGGAGCGCCGCGCCCGGCTGGCCTCGACGCACAGCACGTCACCGCGGTGACCGCGCCGCGCCGCGCCCGCGTCCGGGTGCACGGCCCTGGCGCCCTCGCCCGGATGCTGCCGCCCACCGAGAACGCGTTCGCCGACGCGTTCCTGCGCGGGGACATCGACATCGACGGCGACACCGCGGGCGCGATCGAGGCAACGCGCGGCATCGACCTGAGGCGTCTCTCGCCGAACGAGGTGCGGCGGGCCCTCCGCTGGTCGCTCGAGCTCCGTCGGGCGCATGGGGCGGATGTGCCCTCACCGCTGAGCCGGCCGGCCGCTCGACTGGCCGGCGCGCGCCACTCGCGCGCCCGCGACCTCGAGGCGATCCGCTTCCACTACGACGTCGGCGAGGCGTTCTTCCGCCTGTGGCTCGACCGCCGCCTCACGTACTCGTGCGCCTACTTCGAGCGCGACGACGACCCGGTCCGGGACCTCGACGCCGCACAGGAGGCGAAGCTCGACCTCGTGTGCCGCAAGCTCGATCTGCGGCCCGGGCAGCGCCTCCTCGACATCGGCTGCGGCTGGGGCTCGCTGATCATCCACGCGGCGGAGCGGTACAAGGTAAACGCCGTGGGCGTGACGCTGTCCGCGCACCAGGCCGACGAGGCCAATCGGCGGGCCGCCTTGATGGGCCTCGAGCACCGCGTGCGCGCCGAGGTGCGCGACTACCGCGACCTGGCCGAGCTCGGACCGTTCGACGCCGTGGCCTCGATCGGCATGTTCGAGCACGTCGGCGCGGCGAACCTGCCGCTCTACTTCCAGGCCGCGTTCGGGGCGCTCGCTCCCGGCGGCCGGTTCCTGAACCACGGCATCGCGACGTCCGAGCGCGGCGCGGCGGCCGGGTCGACCGCAGCAGCCTGGCGCGGCGGGCTGCGGCGGGCCACATTCACCGAGCGCTACGTTTTCCCCGACGGAGAGCTCGTCCCGGTGGAGCGGGCCGTCAAGGCCGCACGCGACGCCGCCGGGTTCGAGCTCTTGGACGTCCAGTCCCTCCGCCCCCACTACGCCTTGACCCTGCGGGCCTGGGTGGCACGGCTCGAGGCCTCCTGGGACGAGGCCGTCGCCGCGGCCGGTGCCGAGGTGGCGCGCACGTGGCGCCTGTACATGGCCGGCGCCCGGGTGGGCTTCGAGCACGGCGACCTCGACGTCGCGCAGCTCCTGCTCGCCCGGCCCGCCGATGACGGGCGCCCGGCCGGGAGACCGCTGCGGCCCTGGTGGTGACCACCGGCCGTCCGGCGATCGAGCGGCGGTACAGCGGATCGGACGCATCCGAACGCTGCCAATGGACTGTTGTGGACGGCGCCGTCCGGGTGGATGCTCCGGGTACCCCGCACGGAGGTGCCTCATGGACGCGAAGCCTGGAGATCGGATCATCGAGATCG
>JAKAMV010000653.1 GCA_021812735.1 Chloroflexota bacterium
CGGCGCCCGCGTCACGCCCGACCTCATCCTCGCGGTGTTCATCCCGGGCCTCGTGTTCGAGGCCGCGTACCACATCGACCTCGGGGAGCTGCGGCGCTCCTTCGTGCCCGTGGCGATCCTCGCGGTGCCCGGCGTCGCGATCACGGCCGCGATCGTCGCCCAGGTGGTCACGCTCGCGACCGGCCTCGACCACAGCCTCGCGTTCCTGCTGGGCGCCATCGTGTGCGCCACCGACCCTGTCGCCACCGTGGCGGTGTTCAAGCAGCTGCGCGCGCCGCGGGCGCTGGCGACGGTCGTCGAGGCCGAGAGCCTGCTCAACGACGGCACGGGCGTGGTCCTGTTCACGATCGCGCGGACCGCCGTCGTGACGCCCGTCTCGCCCGTGGACGGGGTGATGCGGTTCCTCGGCGCGCTGGCGGTCAGTGCGGTGCTCGGCGCGGTGGCCGGCCTCGTGGCGGTCCGCGTCATGCGCCTGGCCCGCGACCACACCGTGCGCGTGATGGTCTCGCTGGTCGCCGCCTACGGGATCTACCTCGCGGCGGACGCCGTGCACGAGTCGGGGATCATCGCGACCGTGCTCGCCGGGATCGTGATCGGCAACGCGGGCGGGCGGTTCACCCTCCCCGCGCCGACCACCGAGGCGCTCGACACGGTGTGGGAGACGCTCGCGTTCCTGCTCACGGCGGTCCTGTTCCTGCTCATCGGCCTGGCGATCACGCCCGAGCAGCTGTCGGTGGCCGTGCCCGTGATCGTCGCCGGGTTCGTGGGGATCACCGCGGCCCGGGCCGCGGTGGTGTACGGGCTGATCGGGGCCGGCAGCCGGCTGCTGGCGCTCGGCGGGAAGTCCGCGGTCTCCCCCGGCTACCTGCACGTCATGTTCTGGGCCGGCCTGCGCGGCGCCATCGCGATCGCGCTCGTCCTGTCCCTGCCGTCGGACCTTCCCGACCACGACCTGATCGCCGGCGGCGTCTACGGGATCGTGCTCGTGACGCTCCTGCTCCAGGGCACCTCCGCCGGCTGGATCGTCCGGCGGGCCGGGGTGCTCCAGCCGGTGGTGGGCCTCCCGGACCCGCTCCGGGAGTAGGCCTTGCTGTCCTCAGCCGGGGGCGCGGCGGCTGGCGAGATACAGGACGACCACCCCGCCCGATCCAGCGATGAGCGAGGCGACGAGCACCGCGAGCTTGGCCGACTCCAGCAGCGGGCCCTCCGGGAAGGCGAGCTCGGCCACGAACAGCGACACCGTGAAGCCGATGCCGCCCATCCAGCCCGCTCCGTAGAGCTGGCGCCAGGAAACGCCGGGCGGGAGCGATCCGAGCCCCGCCCTCGTGATGGCCAGCGTCGCCGCGATGATGCCCGTCTGCTTGCCCACGATGAGGCCGACCAGGATCCCGAGCACGACCGGCTGGGTCAGGGCGGCGCCCAAGTCCGGCGGGACCCTCACGCCGGCGTTCGCCAGCGCGAAGAGCGGGACGATCCCGTAGCCGACCCAGCCTTGGAGCCGGTGCTCAAGGCGGAGCATCGGCGCCTGAGCAGCGCGCGTCGCGTCCTCGAGATCCCACAGGACGTCATGACGCTCCTCGGGACCGGCACCGTGGCGCAGCCTGTCCGTCAACTCGCGCAGGTGGGCGCCGGCCGCGGCGACGTAGGACGGCCCGTCCTGGCGCGTGTGCGCCGGGATCATCAGCGCCAGGAGCACGCCCGCGATGGTCGGGTGGACGCCGCTGTGCAGGACCGCGAGCCAGAGCACGATCCCCGGGGCTGCGTAGACCCCCAGATGGCGGACGCCGATGCGATTGAGCGCCAGCAGCACCAGCAGGGTGCCGACGACCCAGGCCACGGCCGCCAGGTCGATGCCGGAGCTGTAGAACACCGCGATGACCATGACGGCGAGCAGGTCGTCGACGATCGCCAGGGCGGTCAGGAACACGCGGACCCCCGTCGGCGCCCATCGGCCCGCCAGGGCGAGGATGCCCAGCGCGAACGCGATGTCGGTGGCCATCGGCACGCCCCATCCGCGGATGGCCGGGTTGTCGGCACCAACGACCAGCATGAATAGGAGGGCCGGCACCACGGCGCCGCCGATCGCCGCCGCAGCGGGCAGCGCGGCCCGCGCCGCGGAGTCGAGCTCTCCGACGAGGACCTCGCGCTTGATCTCGAGCCCGATCATGAGGAAGAACAGCGCCATCAGGGCGTCGTTGACCCAGAAGTGCAGATCGCCGTCGAGCGAGAGGCCGCCGACCTCGATGGCGAGGTGCGTATGCCAGAGACTGGCGTAGCCGTCGGCCCACGGCGAGTTGCTCCAGGCGACCGCCACCGCCGTCATGGCGATCAGGAGGATCCCCCCGGCGGCCGAGCTGTCCATGAAGGCGCGCAGCGGCGCGAGCAGCCGGTCGATCGGCAGCCCGCCGGCCCCCCGCGGTGTGGTGGCATCCGTCATGCGTCAATGATGCCCGGGCGAGGCGACTCGGCGCAGTGCAACCGAAACGCAACCGGCCTGACGCCCCCACGGTGCCGTCGCCTCAACATGCGCGGCGCACCATGCTGGCCAACTTACCAGCATCACCATCACGGTCGGCGGTCGTGGTCCCGGCCCCGTCGTCCGGCAAGAGCGGGAAGGACAGCCCAACGATGACGTACCCGGTCTTCGAGTCCAGCGGCAATGGCGGCACGAGCGCCGGCGGCGCGGTGAGCTGCGCCAGCTGCGGATGCCGCCTCGAGCGTGCCACCGTCGAGGGCATCTCCGCGTGGTACCACTTCGCCCCGATGGGCGGCCGCGACGCGCGCGGCTGCAAGGTCGACTGCGCGAACGACGCGCATGACGCCCAGGGCCGCGCCTTGGTGGCCACCGCGTAGCGGCCCCCCTTCAGCAACGACACGGCCCCGGTCACGCCCCGGGGCCGTTTCGATTCTGGGGACCCAGGGCCTGCCGCGGGCGCGCGCGCCGGTTGGTCCCCACCCGCCGCCCGGCGTCCTGCTCGCCGCCAGCCGGTGTCAGGCGCGCTCGTCGGCCTCGATGCGATAGCCGACCGAGCGGACCGCCACGATGCGCGGTCCGCTCACGGCCTCCAGCTTCGAGCGCAGGCGGGCGAGGTGCGGCTTGAGCCAGAGGAGATCGGGGTCGGGCTCGGCCGGCCAGCCGGCTCGTGCGAGACGGTGATGCGGGACGAGGTCGCCGCCAGCGCGGACGAGGGCCTCGAGCAGCCGGAACTCGGTGGGCGTGAGGCCGAGGGCGATGGCGCCAACGCGGGCCTCGTGGCGCGCCGGCTCGAGCGTGAGGGAACCGGCGGTGAGCAAACCGGGCGCGCCTTCGCCAGACCCGCGGCCCGTCCCCGCGAGGTCGACGCGGCGCATCACGGCGGCGATGCGGGCCAGCAGCTCCTGCTTGCCGAAGGGCTTGACGAGGTAGTCGTCCGCGCCGATGCCCAGCGCCTTCACCTTGGCGGTCTCGGCGCTCTCGCCCGACACCACCAGGACCGGCACATTGCCCGACGCGCGCAGCTGGCCGATGACGGTGAAGCCGTCCGGGCCGGGCATGGCGAGGTCGAGGAGCACGAGGTCGGGGCGCTCCTCGCGGAAGCGCTTCACGGCGGTGAGGCCGTCATAGGCGGTGATGACCTGGTGCCCCTCCGTTCCGACCAGGGCGGTGATGGCCCCGACCATCGCCGGGTCGTCGTCCACGACCAGGATGCGCAGAGGTCGCGTTCCGATCACGTCAGTCCTTCCTTCTTCAGGCGGCGGCTGCGGCGGGCAGCGCGAGGACGAACCTCGCCCCGCCCGTGGCTGAGGGCTCGCACCACAGCCGGCCGCCCATCGATTCCGCCAGGCGTCGTGCCGCGTAGAGCCCGATTCCGGACCCCCGCGCGGTGCTCGTCTCGCGGCGGGCATAGGGTTCGAAGATCCGCTCCCGCCACTCGGGCGGGATGCCGGGGCCGGCGTCGGACACGCCGAGGCGGGCCACGCCCTCGACGAGCGACCAGTCGATCTCGATCCGGGTCTCGGGGGGAGCGTACTTGACCGCGTTCTCCAGCAGGTGCTCGAGGATCTGGCGCAGGCGCGTCGCGTCGGCGGTCACCGACAGGGAGCGCGTCGAGGCCAGGACCGTTGGGTGCCGGTGCAGCAGGGGCCCCAGCTCCGCGAGCATGTCGCCGACCAGCGACGACAGGTCGATCGTCTGGAGCTCCGCGGGCTGGTCGGGCACGACGCGCACCGACTCGAGGATGGCATCGACGAGCCGGTCCAGTCGCTCGATCTGCTCGAGCGTGCCGGCGTGCCAAGCGGCCCGGGTGGCGCGGCGCATCGGGTCGCGCGAGGACCGGCCCTCAAGGGGCGGCTCCTCGGAGAGCAGGTCGGTGTACGCGCGCACGACGGCGAGCGGCGTGCGGAGCTCGTGGGTCACGAGCGCGATCAGCTCGGACCGGGCATGGTCGAGCGCCTGCAGCTGGGCGACCTGCGCCTCGGCCTCGCGCTGGAGGCGCCCCTTCTCGACGATCCCGGCGAGGAGGTCGGCGATGGCCGACAACTGCGCAACGTCGCCCTCGTCGAACTCGCGTCGCGATTCGGTCTGGATGTTGAGCGCGCCCACCACCTGGTCCCGCCATGTCAACGGCACCGAGAGCATCGAGGCGACGAACCGCCGCTGGTCCAGCCCCCGCACCCACAGGAAGCGGTCGTCGGTGCGGACGTCCGCGATGGCGATCGGCTGGCGGCTGGCCGCGACCCGCCCGGTGATCCCCTCCCCCAGCCTGATCTTGGCCCGCCCGATGTGGTGGCGGTCGAGCCCGTTGGTGGCGGCGAGGGTCAGCATCTCGCCGTCCCGGTCGAGCAAGTAGAGGCTCGACACCGAGGCGTGCAGCGCGTCGCGCGTCCCGTCCACCACGGTCTCCAGCAGCCCCTCCCAGGTCCGGGCGGTCGTGGCGAGGCGCAGGATCTGGTGCAGGAAGCGGAGCTCGGCCACCGGATCACGGGGCTGGGCAGGCGGGATGGGCACCGGGCCCTGGAGGAGGTCGGCCGCGATCACGGGCTCGGCCGCAGGGCTTCCCGGGCCCGGGGCTCCCGCGTGGGGACGCACGTCGTGGCTGGTCGAATTCGCCATTCCGGTGCAAGCCTAGGCGCCACCGCTACCTTCGTCGGTTGCGGCGCGGTAGCGCCACGGTGCCCTTGCAGTCGAACCGTAACCAACGGGGCGTTGGTGAGCCGGCCCGGGGGCCATATCCTTACCCTCGTGCCTCCTCGAGCGCCCCGCGATCCGCAGGCCATCGCCTCGCGCACCCCGGAGGTCCGCTTCGCCGCGGTCGCAGCGGAGACGCCGGGCCCCGGGCTCGGGCGCGCACGCGACCCTGTCACACGCGAGGTGCGCCTCCTCGGAGCGCTGCTCGGCCAGGTCATTGCCGAACAGGCCGGCCCGGAGCTGTTCGCCACCGTGGAGCGCATCCGCCGGCTGACGATCGTGCTGCGGCGTGGCGACCCGCTCGCTCCGGACGTGCACGCGGCCGAGCGCGCCCGGCTGTCCGCCGAGCTCCGTTCACTCGAGACGGGCCAGGCGGCGGCCGTCGCCAAGGCGTTCGCGCTGTACTTCCAGCTGGTCAACCTCGCCGAGGAGCGCCAGCGCATCCGCGTCCTCCGTTCGCGGGCCCGGCGTGCCCGGGGCCGGGGGATCGACGAGTCCGTGCGCGAGGCCGTGGAGCGCCTGCGGCTGAGCCATACGGCGGACGAGGTGCGCGATGTCCTCGGGCGGACGGTGGTCCACGCCGTGCTCACGGCCCATCCGACCGAGGCGCGGCGGCGCACCCTGCTGCAGGCCCAGCGGCGGGTCCGCCGGCTCCTCGACGCCCTCGACGACCCGCTGATCACGCCGGACGAGGATGCCGACGTGCGCCGCCGCCTGCGCGAGGAGATCTCGCTGCTCTGGCAC
>JAKAMV010000654.1 GCA_021812735.1 Chloroflexota bacterium
CGCCGTCGGCGGCCCGAGGCGGGGCGCGGCCAGGGTGAAGGTCGTCTCGAACGTCGCGCCGGCGGACAGCTCGGCGGGCAGCCCGGGCTCGGTGTAGGGCAGAGTCTCGAACAGGCTCCCGTTCGCCTGGACCCACTCGTCGGTCGAGGTCGTGCGGCCCTGCGCGTCCGTGTGCGTCTGGCTGCGGCGCTCCTCGACCAGCTTGAGGCCGACCAGCCGCAGGACCGCGCCGCGGGCGCGGATGTCGCTGGTCGCGCGGACCGCGAGGCGCCCGGTGATCTGCTCGCCCACGCGAACGGGTGCGTCGAGCGTGATCGCGCCCTCGATCGGCCCGCCGCGCGGCTGGAGCAGCTCCTCGATCGCGACCCCGTGAAGCGGGTGCGAGCCCGAGGACCCGGCCAGCCGTCCCCCGTTGATCGCGTCGAACGGCGATGGGCAGGAGCCCGAGTGGCCGCCAGGGAGCGAGATGCCCGTGACGCCGTTGCCGAACGACAGGCTCATTGGCCAGGGTCCTCCCTCCGCGCACGCGGACGGCCGTCCGCCAGGGCTGATCATCGCACCGCGGCAGCCCCGTCGGTTCCCCGTCACTGGCCCGAGCGGCGCCCGGGTTGGGCCGCCTCGAGACGGGCCGGAAGGCACTCCCGGCCGAGCCGCGGCAGCGGCAATCTGACGACCGCGCTTCGGCTCGGGGCCCGCGGCGCGGGGAGGCCACCATGACCGGGACGGCGGATCATCTCGACGCGGTCGCGGCGACGGCACGCTGGACTGCGGCGGCGCGAGCCTACGAGCGCACGCAGCCCGAGCCCCTCGTCGACGACCCGTGGGCTGAGGAGCTCGCGGGCGACGCCGGGATGGCGTGGCTCGCGCAGAAGGGGCCGGACACGACCCTGCCCATGGTGATCCGTGCCCGATTCTTCGACGACTGGCTGGCGCGGGTGACCGCCGGCGACGACCCGCGCCAAGGTGTGCTGCTCGGCGCCGGGCTCGACACCCGGGCGTGGCGACTGCCCTGGCCCGAGCGCTTCACGCTGTTCGAGGTCGACCGCGAGACCGTGCTGAACGAGAAGGCGGCGGTGTTCGACGAGGCCGAGGTCGTCCCCCGCTGTCGCCGGGTGCCCGTCCCGGCCGACCTCTCGGAGGGCTGGGCGGCCGCGCTCCTCGCCGCGGGCCTCAACCCCATCGACCCCGCCGTCTGGCTGGCAGAGGGCCTGCTGTTCTACCTGCCCGAGGAGTCGGTGCGAGCGGTCCTGCGTGCCGTCACGCACCTCGCAGCGACGGGCAGCCGGCTCGGCTTCGACATCCCGAACCGCGCGGTCCTCTCATCGCCCTGGACCAGGCCCTGGATCGACATGCAGGCTGCGGCCGGAGCGCCCTGGCTGACGGCGATGGACGACCCCACGGCCGAGCTCGGCGCGCTGGGCTGGCGGGCGTCCGTGACGCAGCCCGGTGAGGGCGACACCGGGCATGGGCGCTGGGCGCTGCCCGTGCCCCCGGCCGCCGCGCAGGACCTGCCGCACTCCTGGTACGTGACCGCGGTCCGCGGGAGGTAGCGCGACGGGTACCTCGCCGAAGGCGCGAGAGGACGCCCTGTCGTACCCTCCCAGGGTGAGCCGTCTCCGGCGGAGTCTGCGCGTCCTGTGGTCCCACGGAGGCCTCCGATTCGCCGTGCTCACGGCCGTTGGCGTGCTGCTCGCCCACGACGCGATCTACGCCGCAGGGGCTGCCCTGGGGGCCGTCGACGGCCAGTTCGCGGTTGCGGGCCACCGCTACTGGGCGACGTTCGGGATCCTCGTCCTGCTCGCTGCGGGCCTCACCGCGGGCGCCGGCCTCGCCGCGCTCGCACGCCTCGGGCGGTCGCTTCGTCGCCTGCCGACGCGCAGAGCCACGCACCAGGGACCGGCATACGGCGCCGAGCTGCTTCGACTCTGGCCCCGGCTGTTCCTCGGGGTCACCCTGGTGTTCGTCCTCCAGGAGAACGTCGAGCACCTCGCGGCCGGCGAGCCGATGCCCGGCTTGTGGGTGCTCTCTGCGCCCGGATACTCGATGGCGATCCCGACCCTCGTCGCTGTGACGGGCCTGGTCGCCGCAGTGGGCGCCTGGTTCCGCCACCGGGAGGCGGTGCTCGTCCGGCAGCTTCGCGCTGCGCGCCTCGCGTTGGCCCTCCTTCATGCCCGCCGCCGGGCCGCCGCTCCGCGCTGGCGCGGCCTCGGCTGGCTGTTCGCCCGCCGCCTCCTCCTCGCCCGGCCCGACGCCGGGCGCGCCCCGCCGGTGCTGGCAGCCTTCTGACTGGCCCCGCCACGGTCCCGCCCCTCGGGGATCGGGCAGCCTCGCGCGAGGCGCCGACCGTGGCCGGCACCGCACCCCGGAGGAGACAACTTCGTGAGAATCGCCCGCGGTCACGGCCGCGCCCTGTTCCTTGCCATCGCGTCGATCGCGCTCGTCAGCGCCTGCTCCAGCTCTGCTGCCTCGCCCTCGGCCGGGGCCGCGTCGCCCGCCGCCTCGTCAGTCGCGGGCATCTCCGTGACCGGGGCCTGGATCCGCAACTCGACGGCCGCCACCAGCACCCTCGCCGGCTACCTCGTCATCACCAACAACGGGACCGCTGCGGACACGCTGCTCAAGGTCGCGTCGCCCATCGCCAGGACCGTCCAGATGCACGAGACCGTCTCCGTCCCGGCAATGCCGTCGGCGTCGGCCATGGGCGGCTCGGGATCCGCGATGCCCTCGGCGGTGCCCTCCGCGTCGGGCATGGGCGCCATGAGTTCGGCCGCGCCGTCCGGCTCCGCCATGAGCGGCATGAGCCCGGCGATGCCCGCCGCCTCCCGAATGGGCGGCATGATGACCATGGTGGAGGTCCCCCGGGTGGAGGTCCCGGCCGGCGCCACCGTCGAGTTCAAGCCGGGCGGCTACCACATCATGTTCAGGGACCTGATCGGCACGCTCACGACCGGCCAGACCGTCGACCTGACGCTCACCTTCGCCAACGCGGGCCCGATCACGGTCAAGGCGGAGGTCCGCGCCGAGTAGGCGCGCCGATCCCACACCGAATCCGAGGGCGGCCCCGCAGGCGGGGTCGCCCACAGGCGTCTATGCTCCTCGTCCCGACCCCCGACGTCCCCGGCAGCGAGGTCCGGACGATGACCGATCCCATCACTCCCGGCCAGTTCCACGATTCCCGCGGCACCGAGGACTGGCGCGTCCTCGCCGACGGGGCCTGTGCGATGTATCGGACGGGGTCCCTCGCCGATGGCGCCCGGCTGGCGGAGGCGATCGCTGCGCTGCCCGGCCTCCGGGCCCACCAACCCGACATCGACCTCCGGTTCGACAGCGTCACCGTCCGCCTGATCACGATCGCGGGCGGCTACTTCGGGATGAGCGCCCGCGATGTCGAGCTGGCCCGCCAGATCTCGTCACTCGCCCGTGATCTCGGCCTGGCCGCGGACGTCTCGGGCCTCCGGTCGCTGCTGATCATCCCGGGCGCCCCCGACACGGCGGCCGTCATGCCCTTCTGGAGGGCGGCGCTCGGCTACGCGCCGCGCCCCGATTCGCCCGACGAGGACCTCATCGACCCCGAGGGCCGCATGCCCGGCTTCTGGTTCGAGCCCATGGACCAGCCGCGACCGGGCGGCACCGGCGCGATCCACGTGGCGGTCTTCGTCCCGCACGAAGAGGGCGAGGCGCGCGTCTCCGCGGCGCTGGCGGCGGGCGGGCACCTCGTCCGCGACGAGTTCGCGCCGGCCTGGGTCACGCTCGCGGACGCGGCGGGGAACGAGGTCGACATCGCCACGACGCACACCCGGGGCTGAGGTTGCGAAGGGCGCTCGACGCTCAGGACGACGATGTCCGGCGCTCACGGGTCGGGGCTGGCACGATGGGCGGCGACACGCACCAACCGGAGACGGCCATGACCCAGTCCGAATCTGCGGCGCCCAGCCAGCCCAACACCCCCACCGGGAAGCCGAGCCCGGAGGACGTCAACCGCTACCGCGAGAACCTCCAGGGCGAGATCGACGCCATCGCCCTGTACCGTCGGCTCGGTGAACTCGAGGACGCGCCGGCGCTCCAGCACTTCTACACCCGGATGGCCGAAGTCGAGGAGGTCCACGCCGGCGTCTGGCGGCAGCGCCTCGCCGACGCCGGGGTCGACACCAGCGGGATGCGCGTGGGATGGCGCAACCGCGTCCTGATGGCGATCGCCCGGTGGTTCGGCCCGGGCATGGTGGTCCCGACGATCGCCGAGCGCGAGGCCTCGGACGAGGCGATGTACGACGACCAGTCGGAGGCCCTCGCGCGGATGCCCGGCGACGAGCGCTCGCACGCGCGGCTGTTCCGCGAGCTCGCGGGCGGCCGGGGCGTCGAGGGGGGTGCGATCGCACGGATCGAGGGCCGGCACCGTGCCGGCGGCGGCAACCAGCTGCGCGCCGCCGTGCTGGGCGCCAACGACGGCCTGGTCTCGAACCTGAGCATCACGATGGGCGTCGCCGGCGCCTCCAGCGGCGGCCACGCGGTGCTCATCGCCGGCCTGGCCGGCCTGCTGGCAGGCGCCCTGTCGATGGCGATCGGGGAGTGGCTGTCGGTCCAGAGCGCCCGCGAGCTGTTCGCGCACCAGGTCCGCGTCGAGCGCGAAGAGCTCCTCACCGTCCCCGACGAGGAGGAGGAGGAGCTGGCGCTGATCTACCAGGCCAAGGGCCTCGATCCCGACCAGGCCCGCCAGATGGCGAAGGCGCTGGTGGGCGGCGAGATCGGTCGCGCTGTGGACACACTGGCGCGCGAGGAGTTGGGGATCGACCCCAACGAGCTCGGCGGCTCGGCCCGGGTGGCGGCCGTGACCTCGTTCACCCTGTTCGCGCTCGGTGCCCTGGTCCCGCTCCTGCCGTTCATCGTCGGGTCCGGGACGCCGGCCGTGATCGTGGCGATCGTCATCTCGGCCATCGCGCTGTACCTCGTCGGCGGGGCGATCACCATCGTGACCGGCTCGAGCGTGCTGCGGACCGGCGGCCGCCAGGTGGTGCTGGGCCTGATCGCCGCGGCCGTGACGTACGGCCTCGGGGCGCTCGTCGGGCGCGCGGTCGGGTAGGCGCCGCTCGCTCCGCCTCGGCGTCGGGCGCGGCGCGCTGGCCGGTCTTCGCACTCGGCTTCGGCCCCCTGGCGAGGGTGGAGGCCGACTCCCCGAGCCCGACTTCGCCTGTAACGCCGCCCCACGGCGCTAATCCAATGGGCGGCACCCGGGCCCGCGCCGCGAGGTCGCCGCAGCTGAGCGAGTGACGGAGGGCCCCATCACGACTCGGCCGAGAACCGCTCCTCGGCCCATGGGTCGGCATCGTTGTGGTAGCCGTAGCGCTCCCAGAAGCCGGGCTGGTCGTGGGCCAGGAACTCGAGGGCCCGGATCCACTTGGGGCCCTTCCAGAAGTAGCGCTTGGGCACGATCAGCCGGAGCGGCCAGCCGTGCTCGGGCGTGAGCGGGGCGCCCTCGTAGGTGTCGGCGAGGATGACGTCGTCGTCATCGAGCACCGACAGCGGCACGTTGGCCGTGTAGCCCTGCTCGGCGTGGCCGACAACGTGGCTGGCCGACGGCCGAACCCGGGCCAGTTCGAGGATCGCCCGGATGGGGACGCCCTCCCAGTGCGTGTCGAGCTTCGACCAGCGCGTCACGCAGTGGATGTCGGCGGTCAGGGAGGTCCGGGGCAGCGCCTTGAACTGTGCCCACGTGAGCCGGAGGGGGTTGTCCACCTCGCCGAACACGCGGAAGTCCCACGTCGCGAGGTCCACCCTGGGCACAGAACCGTAGTGGAGGACGGGGAACTTCTCGGTCAGGTACTGGCCGGGCGGGACGCGGTCAGCCGTTGCCGGGTCGCCGGCGCGGCTGCCGAACAGGCGCTCGAACATCGGTGGTCTCCAGGGCGG
>JAKAMV010000655.1 GCA_021812735.1 Chloroflexota bacterium
CAGGACCGCCCCGGTCTGGGGGTTCATCACGATCACGACGCCCTCCTTGAGCCCCGCCGTCTGCAGCCCCCACTGCAGCGCCTGCTGGGCCTGCTCCTGGGTCGTCAGATCGATCGAGAGCTTGAGGGTGTCGCCGGCCTGCGGCTGCGACTGGGTGGCGAGGACCTGGATGGGGCGCCCCGTGGCGTCCCGCTCAACGACCTCGCTCCCGTACGTGCCGCGCAGCTGCGGCTCGTACTCCGCTTCCAGCCCAGCCTGGCCGATCATGTCGCTCGGCAGGTAGCCTTGGGCCCGCAGCTGGCGGAGCTGGTCGGCGTTGATCGGTCCCGTGTACCCCAAGATCTGCGAGAGCAGCGGGCCGTACAGGTAGTTGCGGCGCGAGTCGACCACCACCTGCACGCCGGGCAGGCTCAAGTGCTCTTCGGCGATGAGCTGCGCGACCGCAGGCGAAACGTCGGTGGCAACCTTGACGCCGTCGAAGACCGCGTTCGCAGCGGCACCGAGCGTCTCGTTGATCTGCGTGGCGGGCAGGTGCAGAAGCTCGGAGAGACGAGCCACGACCGCAGGCCGCTGCGGCCAGGGCAGATCGGCGGGGATGACCTCCACAGCGAAGGTCGGCACGTTCTCGACGAGCGGCCGTCCGGCACTGTCAACGATGAGCCCGCGCGTCGAGGGGATCGGCTCGAGCACGGTCATGTTGGCCTGCGCCTGGCTCCCGTACGAGGGGCCCTGTATGAGCTGCAAGTAGGCCAGGCGGACCGTGAACGTACCCAGGACGAGCACGACCGTCAGGCCAAAGACCGCGAAGCGGGCGATCGAACGCCGGCGGGCCGGCGGCTCGACGAGGAGGACGCTCCGCGTGTTCACGGGTGAGTAGCTCGCACGGGAGCTCGGGACGACGTACGCATCGACGCCTGGAGGATAGCTGGGGAGCCGCAGGAGTGCGTTCCACCCGGTGTTCTTCCCAGCCCCGCGCAGCCCGCCGGCACGCGAGCGGCCGGCCGTCCAGAGATCGCAGTGCCGAAGGTGGGGTTCGAACCCACACGCCGCTCGCGCGGCAGCGGAGTTTAAGTCCGCCGCGTCTGCCGGTTCCGCCACTTCGGCGCGCTACGGAGTCTATCCGTCGGCCGCGTCACGTGCGGCGGCGAGAGCGGCTCGCGGACTCGAACGCGGCATGGTGCTGTCGGCCGCGAGGAGCGACGCGCTTCCCCGCGACGTGGCACCATCGGCAGCGATGGCCGTGCTCTCTCCGACGGTTCCGCGCGCCGGGCGCGACCTCCTCGACCGCGCGCTGGGCTGGTTCGCCGCCGGCATGATCGCGGTTGGTCTTGGGCTCGCCGTCGTGCTGGTCGGCGAGCTTGCGGTGCCCCTCGCAGAGGGCGCTCATCACGACTTCCTCGCGTTCTACGCCGCGGGGAAGCTGGTGCTCGACGGACAGGCCGCTAGTCTCTACGACGCCCCCGCGCTGGCCGCCATTCAGCGCACGATCATCCCGACGCCAGTCGGCGCCAACGGGTACATGCCGTTCATCAACCCGCCGTTCGCTGCCGTGGCGTTCGCGCCGCTCGCGGCCCTGCCCGCCCAGGCGGCGCGCGCCACCTGGGCGCTGGTCAGCCTCGCGCTGCTGGCAATCGCGGCGGCCCGGATCGCACGCCCCCTGCCGGGTCGCGAGCGCGTGGTGGGCGCGCTCCTCCTCGTGCTGAGCTTCCCGGCCTACCACTCCCTGGCGGAAGGGCAGTGGTCGGCCGCGATGCTGCTGGGCGGGCTCGCGGCGCTCGAGGCCGCCCGGCGCGGTTCATGGCAGCTGGCGGGGCTGGCGCTGGCGACGTGGTGGCTCAAGCCGCAGCTGATCGCGCTACCGCTCCTTGCGCTTGCCCTCGACCGGCGCTGGGGGACCGTGGCCTGGTCCGTCCTTGGTGGGGCAGCTCTGACGCTCGCCAGCCTGCCCTTCGTCGGGCTCGGCGTCTACGGCACGTACGTGGGCTACCTGGTGCAGGTCGGGATCAGCCACTTCACCGGCGCAGGGGCGGTGGCCCGCTCGGTCTGGCAGGGGAACCTGGCGACCGCCGAGGGGCTCAACGGTCTCCTGGTGGGATACTTGGGCCAGGGGTCCGTCGTCTCCGTAGATGCGCTCTGGGGGGCGCTGGTCGCCGGGCTCGTCGGATTGTGGTTGGTCGCGTGCCGGTTCCAGCGCCCAGGATTCGCGTCGCCGTCTGGCCGGCGCATGCTCGCGGCGGGCATCGGGGTCGTCCTGCTCGTGAACCCGAACCTCTTCGTGCAGGACTGCGTGCTCGTCTTCCTGCTGTTGCCGGCGCTCTGGCCGCTCGCGAGTCCAGGCTACTGGCGCGCGTCCGTCGCGGTCGCGGGCATCGCCGCGGTGACTCTGCTCGACCAGCCGCTCTCATCGCACCTGTTCACGCTGGTGCTGCTCGGCGTGGTGGTCGCGCTGTGCCTGTCGTCGATCGCGGACGCCCGTCGGCAGGGCTCCTTGGAGCAACACCCACGGGGCCGTTCGCAGCTGCATGGGGCGCTGAAACGTGGAGGCGACGAGCGGATTCGAACCGCTGAATAGAGGTTTTGCAGACCTCCCCCTTAACCACTTGGGTACGTCGCCCCGCTGACTGCGGCCCGGGCCGGTGGTTGGCTGGCCCTCGAGGATTCGAACCTCGGTTCACGGATCCAAAGTCCGCTGTCCTACCACTAGACGAAGGGCCAGCGGTCGTCGAGGGCCGTCTGAGGGAAGAAGTGGAGCGGAAGACGGGACTCGAACCCGCGACCCTCACCTTGGCAAGGTGATGCTCTACCAACTGAGCCACTTCCGCTCGATCGTGCCGCCCGGCCATCCGGGCTCGTTGTGTGGTGCCGAGAGCCAGAATCGAACTGGCGACACCGCGATTTTCAGTCGCGTGCTCTACCAACTGAGCTATCTCGGCCCGCTGCGCCTCCGGGCGCCACCCCCTCGGCGGCCGACAGGTTAGCACACCCGCCGCGTTCCAGTCGAGTCCCGGGCGCCTGCCTGCGTGGACGCGCGCCTGCCTGTGGCGCCTGCCCATCTCGTGCCGGGCGCCTGCCTGGGAGCGGCAAACGACGTCGTCCGGCGCCGTGCGCCCGCCGCTCACGGTGCTGGGTCCGGCGTCCGGCGGGAGCGGATCGGCCCCACGGTCTGGAGAGGCAGCGCACGAGGTCGGATCGGCGCTCGGAGTGCTGGGTCCAGCGTCACCCAGTCGCTGCCCACGGCACTCCCCGGCCCGGTGCGCACCGGCGACTCCCTCTCCACGTCAGCAGCGCGCGACATCACGTCAGCAGCGCGCGACATCGCACGTCATGTCGACACGTGGCGGCTTGGGCGCAGGGTTGGGTGCCCGTCCCGCTCGGCCACGGAGCGCGTGAGGCACCGCGTGATGCACAAAGGATCTGGCCGCACCGGGCCAGACGGCCCGGTGGCGCCGCACGGCGCCGGTGTCGTGCCTGACCTACGCGCGGGTCAGGCACGCCGCTCCTCCCCGCCGGACGGTGTGCCGCGTTCCCCAGGCCGCGTCGGTGTACGTCACGTGCGATTGCGGAGCCTCAGCCCTGACGCCGCGGGAGCGTGCCGCGGGCGGCTCGCACAGATCGTGCCCGGCGGGACGCTGCTGGATCGGGCCGCCGGTGCCGTGTTGCCGCCCGTGCGCGGGGCGTCCCCTCGCGGGGATCAAGCCTGACGGGAGCGCGGGCGCCGTCCGACGCCGCACGAGGAGGAAGCGGACGATCGCGAGCTCGATTGCGAGCTCGTACCAGAGTCAGTCGAGCCCCTGCAACTGCCGGATCGCCGCCGGGTCGAGAGGCGGTTCGCCGGTGAGCTGGCGCAGCCGGTTGATCCGGTCGACGATCGGCGGGTGCGTCGAGAAGAGCCCCTGCGCACGTGCCTCGAACTTCTTGATCGGGTTCACGATGTAGAGGTGCTGCGTGGCCCGGTTGGCGGCCTCCAGCACCTCCCGGTCCGAGGCGATCTTCGCCAACGCGCGCTCGAGCCCGGCCGGGTTCCGCGTCAGCCCCACGCTGGACGCATCGGCAAGGTACTCGCGCTGGCGGCTCACCGCGAGCTGCACGAGTCGGGCGAAGATCGGGGCGAGGATGGCGAGCACGATCGCGAGCAGGAACAAGACCAGCTGGAGCCCACCACCCCCCTCGCGGTCGTTGCCACGCCGTGGTCCGCCGCCCCAAAACGTGAAGCGCAGGAAGACGTCGGCCAGGAGGGCGATGCTCCCCACCAGCACCGCCACGAGCAGCGCGAAGCGGATGTCGTAGTTGCGGATGTGGGACATCTCGTGCCCGATGACACCCTGCAGTTCCTCGCGGTCGAGCTTCTGCAAAAGCCCGCTGGTGATCGCGATCGACGCGTGGCGCGGGTCGCGCCCGGTCGCGAAGGCGTTGGGGGCCGTGTCATCGATGATGTAGACGCGCGGCGTGGGGATGCCAGCCGCGATCGCCATCTCCTGGACGACGTTGTAGAGCTGGGGCGCCTGTTGCGGCGTGACCTCGCGAGCGTGCGAGGCGCTCAAGACGAGCGCGTCGCCGCCGAAGTACGAGCCTGCGGTGAGCAGCAGCGAAACGAAGACCGCGCCCAGCACCACGACGTAGGCGGTATCCAGGTTGCCGCTGATGCCGTAGCCGATCGCGAACCCCAGGCCCGCGAGCACCAGCAGCACGATCAGGGCCAGCAGGAGCGAGTTGCGCCGATTGGCGGCTTGCTCGTCGCGGAACGTCGTGCGCGGAATCACGCGCGATACCTCCCTGGACCGTCGGGCTACGGGCGCCCCGACGCCGGGCCAGCGATGGGGCCGTGACCCTGCATCCGCGAGATCCCTAGCTCAGCGTCAGATCGACCTGCGGCACCTGCTGGGCCTCAGGCTCCGCCTCGAAGAACTCGCGACGGGTGAAGCCGAGCGGTCCGGCGATCAGCATGCTGGGGAACGTCGCGATCGCCGTGTTGTATTCGAGGACGCTCGCGTTGTAGTTCTGGCGCGAGAACGCGATCTGATTCTCGGTCGTGGTGAGCTGCTCCTGGAGCGCGAGGACGTTCTGGTTCGCCTTCAGGTCGGGGTAGTTCTCGACCACGGCAAAGAGCGAGCGCAGCGTCTGCGTCAGTTGGTTCTCCGCGGCCGCCTGGGCCGCCGGCCCCTGGCCGCCCGCGGCGACCGCGTTGGCGCGCGCCGCGGTGACGTTCTCGAGCACCTTCTGCTCGAACCCCATGTAGCCCTTTACGGCGTTGACGAGGTTCGGGATCAGGTCGTGGCGGCGTTTCAGCTGCACGTCGATCTGGGCCCAGGCCTCGTCGACACGCAGCCGGCGCTGCACCAGGTTGTTGTAGAGGAGCATGCCCCCGCCGACGATGACGACGAGGACGACGAGGACAATGAGCGTGACGGGGTCCATGCAAGATCCCTCCACCGACGGGGTTCGGGCGGCGCCCATCCCCTGGTTACGGTTCAGTCTAGCGATCCCGCGGCGGTCGCGCGGCCTGGGTCTCGTCATGGCGCCCGAGCGACGACGTCCCCGGCAGGTCGGGGCGCCGACGGTCTGGCGCGCCGGCCGCGCGCTCGAGGATGCGCGGCACGAACGAGGCGAGCCAACGATCGCCCACCACCCCGCTGCAGTCGTGCACGTCATGGCACATGCTGGGGTGATCAGCTCGAAGTCGGCGGCGGGGTCGAAGTGGCTGACGTTCGTGATCGCCGCGCCGCGGGCGGCATGACCGCTGATCCGAGTGAAGCTGGTGGCGGGCTCGTGCTGGCGGGCGTACCAGCCGGGGCCGGCCGGTGGCCGCCGCTCGCAACGGCGCCGTCGGCCACCGGGTGCTCGCGCCTGCACTCCGGCGCCACAGCCCGGCAGGTGGTGGAAGTGGTGGGCGGTAGAGGAC
>JAKAMV010000656.1 GCA_021812735.1 Chloroflexota bacterium
CCCGTCGACGACGCTGACGACGCCCGCCGCGCGCGCCAGCGCGGCGATGCGGGCCGTCGGGAGCACCGCACCGGTGGTCCACAGGACGTGACTCACCACGATCGCGCGGGCGGGCCGCTCGAGGGCCGCGGCGAACGCGGCTGCGGCCTGATCGGCGTCGCCGTCCCCCACATCGACGCGCTCGACCTCCACCCCCAGCCGGTCCCGCAGCGCGAGCAGCGGCCCGAGGGCGCCGGGGTGCTCGTGGTTGGTGGTGAGCACCCGGTCTCCGGGCCGCCAGGGCAGCGCCGCCACCACGGAGTTCAGCCCGTCGGTGGTCGAGTGCGCCAGCGCGATGTCCGACGGGTCCGCCACCATCACGGCCGCGACGGCCGCCCGCGCCTCCTCAGCGCGCGCCAGGAACTCGTCCCACATCGCGGAACCAGCGCGGCCCACCGCGAGCTCGCGCGCCGCCTGCTGGTCCATCGCCCGCTGCGACTCGGCCGGGATCGGCCCGCAGGTGCCGGCGTTGAGGTAGATGCCGGCCCTCGTGGCGGGCAGGAGTTCGCGAACGGCCGCGACTTTCTCGTCGTCTGGCAGGAACGGGGAGAGCACGCCCGTATCATATCGACGCGCCTGCGCAAGGCCGGCGCCACGTCCTGTCTGGAGGCTCGCGTGTCCGGCTTCGCCCGTCCTGAGCTGTTCGCCACACCAGAGTGGCTGGCCGAGAACATCGGCCGGCCCGACCTGCGCGTGCTGGACGTGCGCTGGCGGACGGACGGCTCAGCGCGGACGCTGTACCTCACCGGACACGTGCCGGGAGCCGTCCACCTCGACTGGCGCGAGTCGGTGACGCAGGTCGCCGAGGGCGGGACGGCCTTCCTGCTGGCCGATCCCGACCGCATGGCCGAGGCGATGTCGCGGGCCGGCGTCGGCAACGGCACGTCCGTGGTGGTCTACGACGACACGCTGGGCTACTACGCCTCGCGCGTGTGGTGGAGCCTGCGCGCCTACGGATACGAGGCGGCGCGCGTGCTCGAGGGCGGCTGGCCTGCGTGGGTCGCCGCCGGCCACCCCGTGTCAAACGGCACGCCCGACCCTCAACCGGCGACCTTCACCCCGCAGGCACGGGTCCGGCTTCGGTTGACCATCAGCGATGTTCGGGGCCTGCTCGGCTCGCCCGACGCGCAGCTGCTCGACGCGCGCGGACCGGCCGAGTTCCACGGCCTGGAGGGTGAATCAACGCGCCTGGGCCACATCCCGGGCGCCATCAACGTGCCGGCGGCATCTCTCCACCGGCCAGGCACGCAGCTGCTCCGCGACCCGGACGAGCTGCGCAATCTCCTGCTGAGGGCGAACGTGACCAAGAGCCGGCGGCTCATCTGCTACGACGCAGCCGGGGTCGCCGCCACGCGGCTCGCCTTCGTCCTGACGCTGCTGGGCCATGATGATGTAGCCGTCTACGACGGCGGCTGGTCGGAGTGGGGAGAGCGATTCGACCTGCTCCTGGGCCGCTGACCCGAGCCTCCACGGGCGTGCGGCGCGCGCGGCTCGCCGATCCCGTCAGGCGCCCGCCGTCACCCGCCCGAGCGCTCGGTCGACCCGCCTGCCCAGTCGGTGCCGGCCCACGGATCGGGGGCCGCCGAGCCGTCCGTGGTGCCGGCGCCTTGCCCGGGACCCGGGTCCTGGATCGTCGGCGCCCATGGGTCGTCGTCCGCCCGCTCCGCTGGCTTGTCCCCCGGCGCCGAGTAGCGGGCGAGGATCTGCGCCCGGTGGTGGTTGACAGCCAGCATCAGCGCGCCGCGGGACGGCAGGCCCAGCGAGGGCGCCTCGTATGCGGCATCGGTCACCGGCAGGAACCGGCCGGTCAGGTCGCCCAGCGCCTCGCGCAGGTTCGCGGACGCGGCGGGCAGGTGGAGCGTGCCGGTCACGCGGAAGGGCGGGATCGAGATGATCGCCGAATGCTGCATCTTCGGGGCCCGCAGCTCCGGGGACGGCGAGACGGGCTCGTCGGCGACGGCGAACAGCACGGCGTCGAGGTTGATCTGCGCCACGTCGGCGTCGATCCCCACGCTGTCGCCGTGGAGGTCCGTCACCTGCACCCCCTCGAGGACCAGGAACGGCGTGTCGGCCAGGTTGAGGATGTCGCTGACGCGGTGCTGGCGGGTGCGGATCGTCCCGCGGGCGACGAGGGCGTCGGTGTACAGGGTCAGCTCGACGTGCCCGAGCTCCGAGAAGGCGGCGAACATCGGGTCCTCTCTCCGGTCAGGCTGCTGGACAACGGCGCGTGCCCGCCCAGCATACGGGCCGCAGCACGGCCCGCGCCATCGGCCGATCGGCCTAGGCCGGCGACCCTGGCCGACGGGCGCTCGCGGTCACCAAGTGCTCGACGCCCTGCTGGAGGCCCTCGTACAGGGTCGCGACGGTCGCGGTCGTGTCGGCCTCGGTCGCCGGCTTGTCCGGGCGCAGGCGGGCGATGCGCGGGAAGCGCAGCGCGTAGCCGGAGCGGTGGCGCGTGCTGCGCATGATGACGTCGAACGCCACCTCGACCACGACCGTGGGCTCGACGCGCCGGTAGCGGCCGTGGACCGACAGCGTGTGCCCCTCGAACCAGCGGGTCATCTCGGCGATCTCCGCGTCGGTCAGGCCGCTGTACGCCTTGCCGATCGTGACCAGGTCGCCGGTGGCCGCATCGCGGACGGCGAACGTGTAGTCCGAGAGGACGCCGTGGCGCTTGCCATGCCCAACCTCCACGCCCACGACCACGCAGTCGAGGGTCGCGAGGGCCTTCTTCATCTTGAGCCAGCCGAGGCCGCGCCGTCCCGGGGTGTAGGCGCTGGTCGGGTCCTTGACCATCAGCCCCTCGTTGCGCCGCGCACGGGCAGCGGCGAAGGCGTCCTCGAGCTCGTCGACGGAGCCCACGGCGGCGAGATGGCTGAGCGCGAAGCGCCCGCCGTCGGCGGCGAGCGGCAGGTCGAGGCCCTCAAGGCGCGCCCGGCGCTCGGACAGCGGGGCATCGAGCAGCGGCCGCACCTCGCCATCGCCGTCCTGGTCGAGGGCCACGGCATCCCACGCGACGAAGATGACTGGGACCTCCTCTCGGATCCGGGCCGACGGCGCCTTCCGGCCGAGCCTGGACTGGAGCTGGAGGAACGGCAGCACCACGCCGTCTCGCCAGGCCAGCACCTCGCCGTCGAGGATGCCGGCCCACGACAGGCCCTGCGCGCCCGCCACCACCTCGGGGAACTGGGCGCCGATGTCGTTGAGGTCCCGCGAGAACAGGCGGGCCTCGCTCCCCCGCCGGTGCAGCTGGGCTCGGATCCCGTCGTACTTGTCCTCGACCCAGACGACCGGCCCCAGGCGGGCCATGATGTCGGCGGCGTCCTCGGCCGGCGACGCAAGCATGCACCGGATGGGCCGGAACAGGGTCACGGCCGCGCTCGCGAGACGGTCCTCCCGGGCCAGGGCTGCCGCCGCGCCCACGTCGCCGGTGAGCTGCGTGGCGCGCTTCACGGCCTCGAGCGGTTGATTGAAGGCGCGGGCGATGGCAGCCTCGAGGAGCCCCTCGCGGAGCCCGATCCGCAGCTCGCCGGTGAGCACCTTCACCACGGCGGCGGCGGCGGCCGGGGAGCAGCGGCGCAGCAGCGCCTCGAGCCGCTCCTGCTTGGCGGAGGCGCCGGTGGCGGCCTCGATCTCCCGGAAGGCGGCGCGAACCTCGGCCAGGGCCGGGTCTGCCGTGGGCGCCGACGGGACGGCAGCCTCGGCCAGCACGTCGCGCACGGCGGCGGCGATGTCGGACGTGCGGTCGTAGGCCCGCCCGAGCGCCCCGTCGTCGGCGCCCGCCACCGACCGGACCGCCGCCGCAAGGCCGGCCCAGCCGACGCCGATCGTCCGCGAATCGGTCTCCGGGAACGGGCGGCCGGACAGGAACACCGCCGCGACGCGGAGGTCGGCCGCGTCGAGCGCGCCGAGGTACGCCGCGAGGATGGACACCTTCTCCGACGTCCTCGCGGTGGCAGACACGTGGTCCGCGACCTCGGCCCAACGGCGCATGTGCGCGATGGTATAGGGTGAGCGGTGATGCTCCACCGACGCTGGTTTCCTGACCACATCGACGGCGAGACGATCGTCCTGCGTCGGCACACGCGCGACAACCTGGCCGCCTTCATGCGCTGGTACCAGGATCCCGAGGTGGCTCGGCTGACGCGCTACCAGGACGGGCCCATGCGGCCCGAGGAGGTGGAGCGGTTCTTCATGGTGCGGGCGATCGGGCCCGACGCGCTGGCCATGGGGATCCACATCCGCTCGGGCGGCCGGCTCATCGGGTCCTGCGCCTTCAGCCAGCTCGATGCCGACAACGGCTCCGCCCTGTTCCACATCACCATCGGCGAGCACGACTGCTGGGGCAAGGGGTACGGCGGCGAGGCGACCATGCTGATGGTCGACCACGCGTTCAGCGCCCTGAACCTGCACCGCGTCGCGCTGTCGGTGTTCGCCTTCAACGAGCGCGCTATCCGGGCCTACGCGCGGGTGGGGTTCGTGGACGAGGGCCGATCGAGGGAGGCGATCTGGCGCGACGGGCGCTGGTGGGACGAGATCCACATGAGCGTCCTCGAGCCAGAGTGGCGGGTGCGCCGCTGGCAGGAGCGGGCGGTCGCAGACGGTCGGCCGCTTCGCTCCGGGAGTTGGTGACGTGGCGTCGGCGGGGCCCGGCGCGGATGCCGCCCGTGCCGCGTTCCGGGAGCTGGTGGACGCGAGAGGTCACGCCGTGGACAACGCGCGTGCCGCTGCCGCCGGCCTGGAGGCCGCATTCGCAGCCGGTTCGCTGGAGCGCACGCCAGCCCTCGCCCTGATGCTGTCCGACCTCGAGCAGGCCCTGGGGGCCGACGAGGGCGGCAAGCTGGGCGGCAAGAGCGCCGAGGCGGCGCGGTTCATCCTGCGGGCGATCTCGCGCGAGCTGGACCGGGCGTAGTCGGGGCGTGGGGCGGGCGCGCAGCCAGCCCGGGCGACAGGCCCCGAGAGGCGCCCTAGGACTCGAGCTCGAGCGAGCCGAGCAGGTCCGCGCCGGCGCGCCAGGCGGCCGGGTTGTCGTGCTCGAGGCGATGACCCTCGTGGCTCAGTCGCGCGGCCAGCGCCGGGTACTGGTCACACAGGTGCCCTCCGGGCCGGAACCGGCGGGCGGCGTCGTGCAGGAAGACCGCGTACAGGGTCTCGGGGTCCGCCTGCGCGATGTGCGTCTCGGCCTCGGGCTGGAAGTCGATGGGCACCATCAGGCGGGCGAAGAACGCGCCGATCTCGTCCACCAGCGGGTCGACGCCCTGCGAGTGGCCCGCCCAGCGCACGATCGGCGCCCGCGACACGAAGGCGACGTACGTCCGGTGCCGATCGGCGGCGTCGGCGAGCATCGTGCCGCCGAAGGCGAGGAACTGGTTCGTCTCCGGGATGCGGTCGGCGATCTGGATGCGGCCCCAGCTGAAAGGCTGGCTGCGGGGAACCATCGTGCGGCGGTTGAAGGTGGACAGCCGCCCGCGTCCCAGGTACACGTCCCGGAAGGTGATCTCCTCCGGGTCGAAGTGCTCGAGCGTGGGCACGTCGCGCAGGGCAACCATGAGGCGCGGACCGGGGATGCTGCCCGCCAGCAGGCCGTCGCGCAGCTCGAAGCCGAGGTGGTCGAGCTCCGCCTCGGTCTCGCTCATCCAGTCGCCGCCCCACTCCACCGCCCCCGGCCATGGCCGTGCAATATGCCCGTTCACGCGTGACTCCTCGGCTCCGCGACCGGAGCCTCATTCCGGGCGTGACGCCGCCCGCCGACGAGGAGCGCCAGGGCGCCCCCAAGAGATGTGATCAACAGCGACACGGCGTGCAGCAGCACCGCGAACGCCAGCGCGGACTCCCGGTCGATCCCCACCGAGGCC